>JAFUWP010000341.1 GCA_017483405.1 Oscillospiraceae bacterium
TATCGCCGGCAACTCTCGCGCCGCCGTTCTGAGTCACTCTGTTATAATCATCAGAAATGCATTCGTTGCAGACATCATAAGCGTATAAGTCAAGATTCGGATACTGCTGTTTAATCGCACCGAACATGTTCTTGATATAGCTTTCCATACGGGCATCCATGGTGTTCTTATCAACCCACTGTCCGTAATCGCTGAAATCTGTCTTGAAGAACCAGCCTGGAGTCTGGCTATGCCATACAAGCGTATGACCTCTCATCGAGATGCCGTTCTGAGAGCAGAAATCCATGATGGCGGCCGCGCTGTTCAGAGATACAGCGACATTTGTGCCGGAGCACTGCGCTCTGTTGATGGTAGCATCCGGCTTGGTTTCATTTTCGCATTCTACGGAATTGCAGTCTTTCAGGATGTTCGCAGTAATCGCGGAATTTCTGACTGTTCCGCCGTTCAGGATGTTTCCGACTTTGAAATAGTTCGCGAACTTGTCTTTCAGACCAGCTTCAGCGGCCTTCGCCGTCAGGGCACTGGAATCTTTTGTTGTAACTGTGAAATCATCGAACATGAAATCATTGGTGCTGTCAGTTATGATGCTCATCTTGAATTCATAGCTTCCATCCGGAGCGGTGTAATCAGCAGAAAGTTCTGCCCATTCACCGGCCTTGACAGATTTCACGGCGAGTTCTTTTACAGTTTCTTCACCTGTCTTGTCATCGATGCAGAGCAGGGAAAGCCGGAATGTTTCATCCGTCTGGCTGAATACTTTTACAGAGTAGTGATATTTCACACCGCCATACAGATAGAAACCCTTGGAAGAACTTGCACCCTGCAAAGAACTTTCACGGCCGGAAACGAGCATACCTCTGGAATCTGCAAAGCCTTGATTTTCGACAGCAGTCAGATTCACGGTATCGCCATCGCCGTACCATCCGCCGTAGCTGATTTCAAAGTTGTTATCAACAGCTGTTTCAGCGTAAGCCGGCTGTGTAAATTCCGGCATAAATGCGAGCGTTCCGGAACAGCAGAGAAGTGCTGTCATGCCTGCGAGTAATTTTTTTAATTTCATAATAATCCTCCTGTAACAAAAAATATAAACGATTTCTTTACAAATTATACATATTATACATGAAATTCTTTAAAACTGCAACCCATTTTTTGCATATTTAGTGGAGAAAATGCAGATATTATTGCAATCAGAAAAAAGGAAAACAGCTCCGCTTTCACAGCGGAACTGTTTTCTTTATGCATGACAGAATAGGGGGAATGTTTAGTCTGCGGATTTCACAACGGATTCAGCAACTTTGACAGTTTCTTCAAAAGTCAGCGTATAGGTTTCCAGATTCAGAATATAGCCGTCCTGCTTCCAGTAGAGGAGATAACCAATCGGAGTTTCAGAAGAATCTTCAGAAAGAACATAATAAAATGCAGGGTTGCCGTTGATTGTTGTGGAGAATCGTGTCATTCTCATAGGAGCTGTCTGGGACTGGGTGTAATATGTGAAGAATTCGGAATATAAATTCTGGTTGAAATGAAATAAATAATTTTTTTCAGTATGATGATAGGTCTTGCCGAACATATCGCCCTTTTCAGTAATGGAAGTGTTTTCCAGTTCATAGCCTTCGGGAATAACAATACTTTCCATCGGCAGGGATGTACACCACTGAAATACATTATTGCCCATGTTCGAGATATTATCAGGCATAGTCAGATTTTTCAGAGCATCGCAGGCCAGAAATGCTTGGTCGCCGATGCTGACAACACTATCCGGAATCACAACAGTTTCCAGTGCTCTGCACCATGAGAAAGCCTTTTGTTCAATGCTTGTTACTGTATCCGGAATGATAACAGAAGTAATAGTTTCATTCTCCTCGAAGGCTTCGCCTGCGATGCGTGTCACACCATCCGGAATGACTACTTCACCGGAAGTGCCTGTACCTTTCAGCAGAACGCCGTTCACAATCAGCAGATTGTTATCGCCTTCGGGAGTGGCTTTCCATGCGGTATCGCTGAATACGCCTTCCCCCAGAGCAGGAACATCACCTTCAAATGTAATGTTTGCCAGAGCGGAACAGCTATGGAAGACATTATTTTCAATGCTGGTGACACTTGCCGGAATCGTAATAGATGTCAGTGCTGTACAATAGGCGAATGCGCCTTCTTTCAGCGTGGTCAGAGTTTCCGGAAGTGTGACGGAAGTCAGTTCTTTATTATTGAAAAATGCACTCCATTCAATCGAAGTTACCGGATGTCCGTCAATTTCGGACGGAATGACCAGTTCCCCCTGAATGTTTTCAGTTGTGCCGGTAATCTGTACATTATTGCCGGAAATCTGATATTGAAGCTTTTCAAAATTGCCTTTTGATGCAGTTGCTTCTTCGGAAGATGCCCATGCACTATTTTCAAATGCCCGTGCGCCGATTTCGGGAGTATTGCCGTTGAAATTCACTTCTGCAAGATTGGTGCATTCTCTGAATGCCAGTTTTCCGATTTTTCTGACGCTTTCCGGAATGCTGACGGATTCCAGAGCAGTGCATTCATAGAATGCGGTTTCTCCGATTTCGGTCAGCGTGTCCGGAAATACGACAGATTTGAGAGAGCGGTTCTGAACAAAGGAATACCCTGCAATCACGGTGACGGGCAGGCCGTTGATTTCCGCCGGAATAACAGCAGTTTCCACTGTATCATCATCAAGGCCTGTAATCTCCGCATGGTCAGAATATTCTTCATAAATGAGATTATCGAAGACTTTGTCAGAAGCACTCGCTGAAATCATTGCTGTCTGCTGAATGGATGCCGGCAGAGCCTGTACGGCGGTGCATAACATACAGAGTGCGCCTAAAACGGATACTAATTTTTTCATGATAAATTCCTCCTTAAGATTCATAACAAAATATTGAAATTCTTATTTTATCTTTCTGATTATTACATTCATGAGAATTTTTCAAAGTGTGACATGTTTTTGAAAAATTTTTTCTGAATTGATAATCAGCTTTTGAATTTCCTATTTTGTACTTTCACTTACTACATTCAGGAGGAATTTTAAAAGTGTGACAAATTTTTGAAATTTTTTTAATTTTCTTCGGGAAGTGCGGTCGGCACGCAAGATTCTGCGATTTGAAAGGATTCTTCCAATGAAAGATTATACGCTTCCAGCCATAAGATATAACCGCCCTGTTTCCAGTAGATGATATTTGATTGATAGGGGTCAGTATTATAGACAGGGAGCGGAGTTGTAATCCATGTGTAATAGCAGGCAGGATTCTGATTGATGGTCGTATAAGTAAAATCACTGTATTCGGTATCCGGCACATTGAGGTCGGGGGCAAGTCCGGTGAAGTCGCTTTGCAGATACTGATGAATGATAATATTTCTTGCATGTCCTTTGGCGTAGCTGTAACTGATGCTAGAGCCATCTTCTGCTTTTCCGAGGCCGGTGAATTCATCTCCTTCCGGAATCCATGTCGGCATATAATAAACATCGAAACTGTCGGGAGCATCGGCATCGGGATATACTTTGACAGAAGTAATGATATATTCAAATCCGGATTCTGCGCCGTAGTCTTTGGATTCAAGATAGAAGACAGAATCGGGGGCTTGTGCGGTTTCGGTTTCCGGTTCAGTTTTGGGTTCAGTGGTTTCCGGAATGGTTTCTGTTTCAGTGATTTCGGGAACGGTTTCCGTTACGGGGATAGTTTCTGCAATCTCCGGAACATTGGTTTCTTCCGGAACGGACTGTATAATGGTTTCGGTAACAGTCTGAACGGTTTCTGGAGCGGAAGTCTCCGTGATTCCGGCTGTCTTCGTATGGGATGTGACAGCGGTAGATTTCGGAGTTGTTTCCGTCATGACCGTTGTCGTGATGGCAGTTGTCGTGAGTGTTTCGGTCATATCGGTGACATAAGTCGTTTCGGCCGAGATTTCGGGCTGTCTGATTTCGGTTGTCTGAATCGTTTCGGATTCGGTTTCCGGAACGGATTCCGTAGTATCGGGGGTATCAGCCGAAGGCAGTTCTTCTTCGGGAGTCAGGGGTTTCAGCTTCATGATGCCCGTGACTGCGCCGACTGTCAGAATCAGACAGGCCGCCATAGTAAAGATACTTCTGTACAGTCCGGAATTCCGGATATTTTTTTCCTGAACGGGAACAGAAACTTCATCCATATCAGAATCTTTCTGACAGCGCATTTCATATTTCTGTTCACTCCGCTGAAAAATACGTTCCATTTCGTCCGCATCAGCCGAAAGATAATTTTCTGACAGATGACGGATAGTTTCATCATCTGCATGTTCCAGAAGATAAAAAATATCATCCGGATTTTGATTCTGTTTCATAAAAATCCTCCTCTGAAAGCGTTGATTTCAGTTTTTTGATGGCACGTTCACAGCGTTTCCTGACGGTAGCAGGGCTTAAAGAAAGCATTTTCGCAATCTGTCCGGAATTCCGCCGATAGAAATATTTCTGGATGATGATGCTGGAATCCGGTTCGCCGAGGGCTTTTATCTTATCCAGCAGGAGTGCGCGCATGGTTTTATTTTCATAATCCTGAGCGACATCTTCTTCGGTGCGGATAGGCGGAAGATTTTCATCATCCAGAGAAATCATCATGCAGGATTTCCCTGAAAGCCGGTGATAGGCATTAATGGCTGTCCGTTTGGCAACAAGGCCGATATACCCTTGCAGACTGCCTTCGTGGTCTGTATCCAGATGCATAAAGATTTCGGCGAACACATCGCTGACGCATTCTTCAATATCCTCATGCGTGGCACAGCTGCGGAGCTTACTGTATACGATAGCATATACATAATTGCCATACTGCTGAAAAACAGCCCGATGCCCTTCTTTTTTCGATTTCTGAAGCAGTGAACGCAATTCTTGTTCTGTCATGCTGCGTTTTCTCTCCTTTTTGAGCATTCTGTGTTTGTGATATAGAATTCAGCTTATTTTTGATACATGTAATACATTCAGGAAAAAATGAAAAACTGTGACAGGATTCCTGAATTTTAATAAAAAAACGGCCGGACAGACATCCGGTCGTTTTGTTATTATGTTATGGAACTCATTCCAGTTCAAATGCACCGGTATAAAGCTGATAATAATGCCCTTTCTGTGCGATTAGTTCATCATGACTGCCTTTTTCGATAACGCGGCCGTGGTCGAGTACCATAATCAGGTCAGAATTGCGGACGGTCGAGAGACGGTGCGCGATAACGAAAACGGTTCGGCCGTGCATAAGCTTATCCATTCCGGCGGAAACGATAGCTTCTGTACGGGTATCGATGGAAGAAGTGGCTTCATCGAGAATCA
>JAFUWP010000342.1 GCA_017483405.1 Oscillospiraceae bacterium
AAGAAACTCTGGATTATTCCAAAGTTTATGTCAATGCGCACGGCACAAGCACGCCCCTGAACGATAAGACCGAAACTACGGCTCTGAAAAAGGCATTCGGCGAAGATGCAAAGAAACTGCATATCAGCTCTAGTAAGTCGATGACCGGACACATGCTCGGCGCAACCGGTACAGTAGAGGCTATCGCGGCAGTTCTGGCACTGGTGAATAACACCATTCCGCCGACAATCCACTATGAAGAACCTGACCCAGAATGTGATTTGGATTATACGCCGAATACTGCTGTAGAAACACCGGTAGAACTGGCATTGTCCTCGAATCTGGGATTCGGCGGTCATAACGCTGTACTGGCATTCCGTAAAATCTGAGGTGAACCGCATGACAAAAGAAGAAATTATGCAG
Source organism: Oscillospiraceae bacterium (assembly GCA_017483405.1). GTDB lineage: Bacteria > Bacillota > Clostridia > Oscillospirales > Ruminococcaceae > UBA3855. The sequence goes on from JAFUWP010000342.1 coordinate 403, forward strand.
ATTATTCCGCATCGTGACAATATGCTCCTGATTGATGAAGCCTATATCGAAGACGGAAAAGCACACGGAAAACATTATGTTACCGGAGAAGAATTCTTTCTGAAAGGTCATTTTCCGAACAATCCGGTTGTACCAGGGGTGATTCAGTGTGAAATTCTGGCACAGTCCGCCTGTGTTCTGCTTGCCGGAGAAGCCAAAGGCAAAACCCCTTATTTCACCGGCCTGAATAATGTCAAGTTCAAGACCCCTGTAAAACCTGGCGATGTGTTTGAGACAGAATGTGAAATCATCAAGAACAAAGGCGCATTTTATTTCTGCAAGGGAAAAGGCACTGTCAACGGCAAGTTATGCGTTTCGGCCGAATTCTCCTTTGCACTCGTGGAGGCGTAAAAAAAGAATGAGCTTTATTGATAATATTATGCAGAAAGTCAACGGTTCGGCGAAAGTCGCCTGTAAGAAATGCAGTCATGAAGATACACTCAGCAATCTGGAACAGCATGATTATATCTGTCCGGAATGCGGAACGTATTTCCGTCTCGATGCCAGAGCCAGAATCAAGTATATCACTGACCGGAACAGTTTCAAAGAACTGGATAAGGGACTTGTCAGCAAGGACTTTCTGGAATTTCCGAATTATCAGGATAAACTGGAAAAAGCCCGTCACGACACCGGCGAAGATGATGCCGTTGTCTGCGGAACAGCTTTTATCGCAGATAACGAATGTGCCGTTTTTGTGATGAATTCTAAATTCATCATGGCGAGCATGGGCAGTGTTGTCGGCGAAAAAATCACCAGATTGTTTGAATATGCAACGGAACATCAGCTTCCGGTGGTAGGGTTTACCGCATCCGGCGGTGCGAGAATGCAGGAAGGTGTGATTTCTCTCATGCAGATGGCGAAAGTCAGCGGTGCAGTCAAGAATCACAGCAATGCAGGACTGTTATATATCACCGTCCTGACCGACCCCACAACAGGCGGTGTCACCGCAAGTTTTGCCATGCAGGGCGATATTATCCTCGCAGAACCGAAAGCACTCATCGGCTTTGCAGGCCGCCGCGTGGTGGAGCAGACAACCAAGAGCAAACTGCCGGATAACTTCCAGAAGGCAGGATTCCTGCTCGAACACGGCTTTGTGGATGCCATTGTACCTCGTCCGGAACTCCGTGATACTATCGCAGAACTGCTCACGATTCATAAAAGGAGCGTGTAATTCATGAATTCTTATGTGAAACTGAAAACTGCCAGAAAAAACGGCCGTCCGACCGGCGGTGCTTATGTCAATGAAATTTTTGAATTCCCTATCGAACTGCACGGCGACAGAAGATACGGCGATGATTTGGCCATTATGGGAGGCGTAGGCTTTCTGGACGGCCGTCCGGTAACCTTCCTCGCAATGGAAAAGGGAACTGACCTCGAAAGCCGTCTTGCACGTAATTTCGGCTGTCCGAAGCCGGAAGGCTATCGCAAGGCACTCAGACTCATGAAGCAGGCTGAAAAATTCCATCGTCCGGTTATTTGCTTTGTAGATACACTCGGAGCTTATCCTGGGGCAGATGCCGAAGAACGCGGTCAGGGTCAGGCGATTGCAGAAAG
>JAFUWP010000343.1 GCA_017483405.1 Oscillospiraceae bacterium
ATCGGCTTTGTCAATGCCGGCATCATCAGCCTGTATCAAGCCGCGACGCTCATTTATGGCGCCAATATCGGAACCACCGTGACGGCGCAGATCGTCGCGCTGGGTATGTTCGGCGGCAACTCCTTGTCGACTACCGCCATTTTCTCGGCACTGACCGGCGTAGGCGCCTTTATCATGCTTTTCGCCAAGAAAAGTTCGTGGAAAACCACCGGTGGCATCATTACCGGATTCGGTATGCTATTCGTCGGACTGTCGCTGATGAGCGGGTCCATGGAGTCGTTCGCGGCGCTTCCGGACGTCAAGACCTTCCTTGCGGCCATCAAGAATCCGGTGCAGACCATGATTGATGAAGCCAATAACAGCTAAATCACCGGATTTTATTTCTATTCTATATTCGAGGAGCTGATAGTATGAAAACAATTTTAGTAACAGGCGGCGGCGGTATCATCGGCGACCATCTTTGTTCGGGATTCCTGAAAAAAGGTTATGAAGTCGTTGCCATCGACCGGAAAACCAGCAGTTACAATCTGAATAAGGCACATTTTACATTTGTGCAGGCTTCTCCCACGGATAAGGATGCTTATGCCGATACGATGCTGCGTTCTGCTCCAGATGTTGTCATTCATCTGGCATGTACGGCAGATAATGATTTAGGAAGCATCATCACGGAAACCGAAATCAAAGAAAATAACCGATGCAATGAATTCATCTATCAGCTTGCACTGACAAACAAAGTAAAACAGTTTATTCTCGTCAGCACAACACAGGTCTATCAGATTCCGAAAACCAGAGAACCCATTCATGAAGATGATTTCACCAAACCCGTGACAAATTATGCCAAACTGAAAACAGCCTCCGAAGAAGAACTCGCCGAACAAATCGGCCGCGGAAAAGGCATTCTCTGTGCGATTATCCGGCTTGCACCTGTATATACAAAAGAATTCTGCGACAATCTGAAATCGAGAATCACTGACCCGAAGGATAATTCCAAATTCATCTACCGTACCGGAGATTATGGCTTTCACATGTGCTGTGTGCATAATTTCGTGGATTCCATGCTGAATTTCGTGATTGAAGCAGAACAGAATCCTAATCTCGCCGGTGTCTACAACATGGCGGACAAGAATCTGACTTCTGCATCGGATATTGTCAATCATCTGAAAGAATATCATCAACTCGGAATTGTGATGCAGAGAAATGCTCCCAATACCAGTATCAATGCCATCAGAAATCTGATTGATAACAAAGAACTGAAAACCAATTACAGATTTCTGGATTTTACCAAAATTCTGAATAATACTACTTTTGATATTACCAAAATTTCAAAATTCTGTTCTTTCCGCTGGGATATTCACAATACAAAATAAGAAAATCCCCCTTTTCAGGGGGATTTTTTATGCATGTCAGATTAAGCCGACAATTCGTTTCATGATATTCAGGGAATCCATAGCATCGATTTTTCCGTTTCCATCGAAGTCAGCATTTCTTATCTGCTGGGGACTAAGTTCTTCTTTTCCGAGAATGGCTTTGTTTACGATGATAACATCCAGAATAGTAATCTCACCGCTGAGGTCGGCATCACCGATAAGCACCTCCGGTTCGGGAGCAGTTTCGGTTTCCGTTTCCATCGCCTGCGTATATTCTACGATAACATTGCGCATGAAGGTTTTGCCGTTATACGTACCGAACAAACGGGCGGAACAATTCTCTGTTCCGAACTGTAATTTTCCTTCGGAACTGATGCTAATCTGATTCGGGGCGGCTGACATCCATGTCACTGCGCCCTGTGCATCCGGATATTCCATAAAGACAGCTCTTTTCGGATTGGTCAGCACAAGGTCAGCAGAATCACCGATACTGTAAATATCATCGGCATTCACCAGAATATGACAGGTATGCAACTGATTATCAATAAATGCCTGAATATCGCATTCTCCTGCCGATACTGCTGTTACAAGGCCTTTGTCACTGACGGATGCAATCTTATCATCAGAAGAAAACCAGATAACTTCGGCCGCCGCGTTATGTACGGTAATCTGCGCCTGCGTTTCCTGATTCATTCTTATAAATTCTGGCTCCATGACACTTCCGCCGTGAAAATCAACAGAACCATTCACCGCACTGGATTTGACTGTTTCTATGACATTTGCTGTTTTATCGGTATACCAGAAGGCCTTTGCACCGTTCATGCCATCCCAGAGGAAGGTAACGGGGAAATTACCGCCTTCGATTTCTGCCGGAACTTCAAAATATAATTTCATCATGACTTCCTGCGCGGCAGAATTAGCAGTCGCACTTCCGGAACTGCCTGCTCCCATGAACCACAGCAGATGTTTTTCCGGATTGCTGACGACATCGAATGCCGCTCCGGCACGGCCGGAAGATTCACAGCTGGTATAAATCAATGAGGCATCGTATTCGATTCCGAACGAAGCTGACCGGAATCCGGACTGATTATCAGAAATAGAAACATCCACTTCCACGATGCGGTTTTCGGGCATCGTATCGGGTGTGATGTAGGTATTCTGAATTTCCAGTTTCGGCGCGGCGGCCGCGCTGGTCAGTATGGATGGTAATCCGGCTATTGCAACTGCTGCGGTAAGCATAACAGCAGTAAATTTCACTAAGCTGATACATTTCATCATGATGATGTCCCCCTTAACAGTATTTTATGTAACACACGTTATAAAAATTAAAAAACAAGTTCGGTTTTAAGTAATCTTATTATAACATATTGTTTTTCAATTTTCAATGTATTTTTTGTGAACTTTTTTGATTTTTTATAATTTTTATTCACATCTGATAAATTCCCTATACAAAATCAACAAGAAAGCGGATTTCTTTTTGAATCTCTCTTTTCATTCATGATTTATTCTTATTTTTTTTACATTTTTTTCATAAAATGTTTTTGGTTATAGGCTGTATCTGATAAAATTATATGCTATAATAAAAAATATAAAGTTAAAAAACAGACAGAAGGAGGCATGTATATGCCGGAAGAAACAGCAGTAGAGAAAGTCATTGACGTTGTAGAAGATTTTTCCTGCCCCTATCAGACTGCTGCCTATCAGGAAGCATTCCGCTCATGGCGGAGAAAAAAACAAAATCCCTATGCGTTCCGGTTCACAAAAAATCCGAAAGAATCTTCATTTTCAGAAA
>JAFUWP010000344.1 GCA_017483405.1 Oscillospiraceae bacterium
ACAGGCAGAATACAAGAACTAAATTCGCAATTGTTGAAGCACCATTGATGACCAGCAGTGTTCCCACCGGAAGCATCACCAGAGAAATGCAGGGCAGTACAGAGGTATATAATGCCATCCACGGCCAGCATACTTTATACCATGCCAGCGTAAGGTCACGATAGCTTTTAATATCATTTTCATAACGCTTATAAGATTCGCCGTCACGGCCGAATACTTTTACAACTTCCATACCGTTTACATATTCGATAATAGTTGCATTCATCTTAGCGGCGGCCGCATAATAAGCGTTCATGCGTTCCATACCAGCTTTGAACATCATGCCCATAGCGGCAAGGCCAATCGGCATCGAGCAGAGAGAAAGCAGTGCAAGTTTCCAGTCTGCAAGGAACATGAAAATCAGCGCAATCACGGGTACACAGAGATTAGAAATTCCTTCCGGAACAGCATGTGCCAGCAGAATTTCTATCTGCTCTATATCATCTGTAAACATCTTCTTGATTTTTCCGTTGCCCATATCCTGTATCGTACCGAGGGGCTGTTGTTCCAGCTTTCTCTGGAGGGAGATACGGATATTCTTAAGAGTGTTATATGCTGAGATATGTGAGAATTTCAAACCCAGCACATATAAGATAGCATAGGCTAACTCGCATACCGCAATAATCGCAATGTTCACGCCGAACTCACTTGCGGAGAGCTGTTCTCCGGCAAGCAGGGGCGTTATAATCCTGTATACGATAAAATAAGGTATCATCGAAGCAATCAGTCCAAACAGCATTGCTACCAATGCCGCATAAGTATACTTGATATACCCACCCATATAGGGCTTGACTTTTTTAAACATTTTGTTCACGCCTTTCAGTCAGCAAAATAGTATCCGCCCAGTGAAAGAACTGACACATCAGTTTGCAGTGTTTTTGGATTTCTTCCCAGCTCATGCCATGAATCACCGGTTCATAGACAGATGTCCAGAAAGAAGTACAAAGCACATAAAGTTCCGTTCCGGAAATATCAGTTCTTGCCAGACCGCGCCGTTTTGCTTCGTTATAGTATTTTTCATAAGCGTCACTCATGGATGATACAAAAACATGCTGATAATCTTCGTAGCATGTACCTGCCGCCTTGCTTATCAGAATCACAAAGCCGTCATGATGTTCCCAGAGCATCCTGAACAGTTCCAGAGTATATTCTTCGTTCATATCCCATGAATGACAAATTTCTTCATCTGTCAAATCCGAAAGTTCAGGGAGAGTCCGCTTTTTGATGAATGCGTCTATTGCATCGACAGTATCCTGCACGACTGCACAGAACAGTTCTTCTTTTCCCTTATAACGCTTATACAGAGCACCGGTTGTGATGCCTGCATTTTCGCATATTGTTTTGAGTTCGGCTTTAAGAAAGCCATTTTTTAAAAACTCTGATTTGGCACTTGAAAAAAGTCTGGGGTCTATGCTTTTATCCGGTACTGCCATACAGTTCCTCCTCACTTTGAAAATTGAATTATCGATAATCCGAATATCATTATAGCATACGGAAAACGCTTTGTCAAGCGTTCCGATGTATTCTCCGTACTGAAAACAAGTAAATTCGGTAATTTGCATAAAAACAGAACAACAAAATTATAGATATTGCATCATATAAAAATAAATTACCGATGAACAATACCTCCTGTAAAAATAATTCTGGTTATCTCTGCTGATTCAGCCATGCCGTCAGGAATTTTTTAGCAAGGCTTTCCGGCTTGATATGCTCCAGAGCGGATGCATAATCAAACCATTGATAAGCATCAATTTCCTGATTCGGATGTAATTCCGCATTTTCAAGCATACAGCTGAAATTGAGCATCAGCGTATTGGATGGTTCAAAATACTGACTCTGATTGAACTGAACCGAAACTGCTTTTGCTCCGAGTTCTTCACTGATTTCTCTGATAACGGCATTTTCAGCGGATTCGCCTTGATTTACATAACCAGCAGTTAAAATAAAATGCGGTCTGCCGTACTGCTGAATCAACAGTAATTCCGGTTTTTCCGGATGGCGGACAATCATGCTGACGGCCGTATTGAATGACGGAAACCGGAATTCTCCGCAGGTTTCGCAGTAGGGAATATTGCCTTCCTGTTCGAGAAATTTTTCTGTCAGGCGAGTTCCGCAGTTTTTGCAGAATGTTTCATGATACATAAAATGAATTCCTCCTAAGTTATATTTTATCACATTTTTCTGAACAAAATAAGATTAATTCCAGTATAGCATATTTTCAGGAAAAAAGCAATTGATTTCTGAAAAAAGCCTTCCCAGTTAATCAGAAACAGGGCGGTTTCTTCATCGAAACTGCCCTGTTCAGGTTGACAGAAATAAAATCAGGATTCAGCCGAAGTACTGTTGAGAAGCAGACGTTTCAGCATGATAAAATCATAGATATTGATGATGCCGTCTTTACAAATATCAGCACTTTCTGCATTCGGGAGATTTCCTGTATGGAGAAGGAATTTCTGAAGTGTGATAACATCGGTTACTCCGATACTGCCGTCCATATCGACATCACCGAGCTTTAATTCATCGGAAGGATGCAGGCCATACAGCTCGATTTCCGCGATATTACAGCAATAAACATCATCATGATTGATTCCGTTATCAGGTGCGCCATCCGGAACGCGATAGCGGACATAACGTGCCGGAACGCTTTCTTTCAGCATCTGATACTGCATTGCATAAGCCGGCTGACCGCTGACTGTATAAACTGTCTGCCATTCCGTGCCATCGAGAGAGATTTCAAACAGGCTGTCAGCCATGCGGTATTCATAACCGCTTCGAGGACAGAAACCGATTGCATACAAATCGCAGATTTCTCCGAAATCGGCCTGTACCCATCCTGAACCGACACCATCAAAATAGGTTGCGAGATTGCCGTCAAAAGCCTTAGCGTAGTCATAACTACCCTGATTATGCCATGAAGCCGAACCGGATGTTTCAGCAGGGAGAAGCTTATCATAATTATCTGTCGGGCTGAGTGTTCCGCAGAGCCGGATTTCTGCGATATTACAGCAATAGGAAGTATCTGTATTATAGGCATTATCCGGAGTTCCTTCTGGAACGGCATACCGGATATATCTTGCCTTGCCTTCACCTTTTGGGATTCTGACAGAATGCATAGAATAACTGGGTTTATCCGTAATTGTGTGTACTGTATGCCATGTTTCGCCATCGATGGAAAGTTCAAAATAACCATCTGCCATGCGATATTCATAGCCTTTGCGAGGGCAGTAGGCGATACTGCTCAGGTCATAAACCGCTCCGAGGTCGGCCTGCACCCAGCCGGCAGTAAGTCCGTCAAAATAGGTATCTGTCTTGCCGTCAAAGGCCTTGCGATAATCGGTTGCTTCGTTATTTTTCCATGAATTCGAGCCGGAAAGCTGAGATTCTTCTAAAGAAATCACATTTCCGGCATTGGCGGTACATCCGTCAATGACAAATGTCGTGATGGAATTTGCCGGCAGAGAGACATTCAGCGAAGTGCCGGAAAGCGGAATATCACTGAGCGTTTTCCAGTTTTCCGAAGCACTTGTCCGGATGGCCTTTGCAGAAGTGCCGACTTCATCAAAATCAGAAAAGTCAAAGCTCATATCCGTAGCTGTGCCGGCGGTATTGTATGCGACAACAACAGCCTGACCGGATGCAGGGTCATAAGCGGCAACCGTATTAGAACCGGTATTGAGCATAATCATTCCTGAGCGGATATAACGGGTATACTGCCCGAAGGCAT
>JAFUWP010000345.1 GCA_017483405.1 Oscillospiraceae bacterium
CTCTGTGAAAAAGCCTGCACTTGCAGTCTTTATGATGCCCCCGTTACAGTACGGGATAATGAATATGCAATCATCGAATATGGATTTGCACATCACTTGATGCAGCCACAGCCGCCTGAATTCCGCAGTAACAAGAAAATTGCGGTTGTTGGCTCTGGGCCTGCCGGCCTTGCCTGTGCTGATTTGCTTAACAAGCGCGGACACAATGTCACCGTTTTTGAACGCTCTGACCGTGCAGGTGGTCTGCTGATGTATGGTATTCCAAACATGAAACTTGAAAAATCCGTCATTCAAAGAAGAACTGAATTGATGGAACAGGAAGGAGTCGTATTCTGTCTGAATACGGCTGTCGGAACGGATATTTCTGCACAAACGATGTTACAGGACTATGATGCTGTTGTCTTAGCTTGCGGTGCATCAAAAGCAAGAGATATTTCAGTGAGCGGACGAGATGCAAAAGGCATTTATTTTGCAGTGGATTTTCTGACTTCTACCACTAAAGCATTATTATCAGGCGGATTGACGGAAGAAAATCATCTTTCTGCAAAAGGGAAAAATGTGATTGTCATCGGCGGCGGCGATACTGGCAATGACTGTGTAGGAACAAGCATTCGTCATGGATGTAAAAGCATCATACAGCTTGAAATGATGCCTCCTTTGCCGGAAAAACGTACAGAGGATAATCCCTTTCCGCAATATCCCAGAATCCGCAAGACGGATTACGGACAGGAAGAAGCAATTGCTGTATTTGGTTCAGACCCTCGCCGTTATTGTACAACTGTTAAGGAATTCTGCAAAGATGAAAATGGTGCGCTTTGTGCAGTGAAAACTGTTCGGCTTGCATTTGATGCAAATCGCCATCCGCATGAAATAGAAGGAAGTGAAGAAATTCTTCCCTGTGAATTATGCCTGATTGCGGCCGGATTTGTCGGATGTGAGGCGCAAATGGCTGAAAAGTTCGGTGTCACATTGGATGAACGCGGAAATTTACAGACCGTATCAGGAACACATCAAACACAAGTCAAGAATCTCTTTACCGCCGGAGATATGCACATTGGTCAGTCACTTGTCGTGCGCGCCATCCGTGAGGGACGGGACACGGCGGCAGAAGTGGATTCATTTCTGATGGGATATACTAACCTTACAGGGAGGTGCTGACAAATGATTTATTCTGAAAGGGAAATTTTGCAGTATATTCAGGAAAATGATGTCAAATTTGTCAAGCTGGCTTTCTGTGATGGAAATGGTCATCTGAAAAATCTATCCATTCTGGCTTCAGAACTTGAAGGAGCGTTTTCAAAAGGAATCCGCATTGCCGCTAAAAAAATTAAAGGCTTTTCTATGGCAGAGGGACGGGATTTGTTTCTGTTTCCTGATATTCAGACGATGACTCCTCTGCCGTGGAGGCCACAGGAAGGCAGAGTTATCAGAATGTTCTGTTATATCCGCTATGCAGATGGTACAGCTTTCGAGGGAGACAGCCGTTATTTCCTGAAACATATCGCTAAAAAAGCGATTCAGCAGGGCTATCGTTTCCGGTTCGGCACTTCCTGTGAATTTATGCTGTTTCTGCTTGATGATACCGGTAAGCCTACACAAATCCCTCATGACAATGCCGGATACTGTGATACTGCACCGGAGGACAAAGGAGAAAATTTACGCCGTGACATTTGTCTGACACTTGAACAAATGGGAATCCGTCCTATTTCTTCCCATCATGAATCAGCAGCCGGACAGCATGAGATTGATTTTGATGCCGCCTCGGCTCTCAAAGCAGCAGATACTTTCTTAAGCTTTAAATCAACTGTCCGGTCAGTCAGTCATGCACATGGTGTTCACGTTTCCTTTGCACCAAAACCACTGCCGCAGACTTTCGGAAATGGTATGCATATTACCATGACAGTTTATCATGAAAATCAAGAACAGATTGATTATATCTTACAGCAGCAGGCAACTGCCGGTATTATGCGGAGAATTCGGGAATTTGCACTGTTTACCAATACAGCCGTCAGCTCTTATGAGAGACTTGGTGAATTTTCCGTTCCCCGTGCTGTTACTTGGTCAAACCGCGAAGAAGAACAGCTTTTCCGTTTGTATGAGAATCCGGCTGAGGAGGGAATGACACTGCGCGCAGCAGACTGCGCCTGCAATCCCTATTATGTATTCGGACTGATGATTTGTGCGGCAATGGAAGGGATTTCTGAAAACTTATCACTTCCCGCAGAAAATGCCGGATATGAGGAACTTCCCCATAATCTTTGTGAAGCGATTGACTGTGCAGAAACATCAAACTTCCTGAAAGAAACAATTTCTTCCGCGGTTCTGCATGAGATATTGCAAAACCGCCGTGAACAATGGACAGAACATATTTCCGGAAATCAATCATAAATTATGTCAAAAACCACGGCAAGGAGGCATAATGTGGAACAGATACTAATCCTGTCAGGCAGCAATGAGTCTGGGGCAGCACTTGCAGTTTTTTTAGGTGACTCCTTTCGATGTACACCGAAAATTCTTGCATCTGCATATCAGGCAAGAATGGCATTGGAACATAATCGCCGCACCGAACTTGTCATCATCAATGCTCCGCTGATTGATGAAAGTGGGGTGGAGCTGGCAAAATTTATCACGCAGGAAACGAATGCAAATTGTATTTTATTACTGGAACAGGAACAAGCTGAACAGCTGGCTTATCTTTCTGAACAATATCAGGTGATTGTCCTCGGCAAACCTGTCAGCAAGACAATCTTGTTTCAGCTTATTCATACGATTGAAATTGCAGTGCATCGTCTGCAAAGAATTCTGGAAGAAAATCAGCGTCTGGAACGAAAAATCCGTGATATGCGTACCATTGACCGTGCCAAATTCCTGTTGATGCAGTATGAAGGAATGACCGAAGCACAGGCACATTCTTATCTTGAAAAATATGCAATGGACAGGCGAAAACGAAAACCTATTGTAGCACTCGAAATCATTGACAGAATCAATGAAAAATATTTATAATCATCATGGAGGCGAAAATTTGGAAACACTTCACGAAGAATGCGGTGTATTCGGAATTTTAGAACCATATCAGGCGGATACCGCAGCAAGCACTTATTTTGGATTATACGCACTTCAGCACCGCGGACAGGAAAGCTGCGGAATCGCTGTCTGTGACAGCGGCGTGATGACACAATACAGAGAAGAAGGTCTTGTTTCAGAAGTATTTACACCAGATATTTTACATGCTCTCGGCAAGGGACAAATGGCCGTTGGTCATGTGCGATATTCCACAACAGGCGGACAAAACCGAAATAATATACAGCCTCTTGTCATTCGGCATATTAAAGGCAATCTGGCACTTGTTCATAACGGAAATCTGACAAATGCATCAGAACTCCGGAGCAGTTTTGAATTATCGGGTGCAATTTTTCACGGAACTTCTGATACCGAAGCAATTGCTTATGAAATTGTTCGTCATCGTCTGCAATGCGGCTCGACAGAAGAAGCTGTGGAACATGCAATGTATTACCTTGACGGTGCATATTCATGCATTGTCATGACAGCACAAAAATTAATTGCATTCCGTGACCCGAACGGTTTCCGTCCGCTTTGCATCGGAAAAAAGCAAAATGGTGCTTATGTCATCGCATCGGAAAGCTGTGCGCTGGATGCCGCAGGAGCAAATTTTCTCAGAGATGTACAGGCCGGTGAAATTGTGGTTATCAATGAGAAAGGACTGTCTTCCATTCAGACGCATTGTCAGAAAAAAATACCCAGCATCTGTATTTTTGAATATATTTATTTTGCGCGTCCCGATTCCATTATTGGCGGAATTTCCGTGCATCATGCAAGAATCTGTGCCGGAAAACTGTTAGCTCAAAAAAATACCGTCAAGGCAGATGTTGTCATTGGTGTGCCGGATTCCGGATTAGATGCCGCTCTCGGCTTTTCACAGGAAAGCGGAATTCCATACGGGATTGGCTTTATCAAAAATAAATATATCGGAAGAAGCTTTATTCAGCCGGAACAGTCTCAGCGTGAAAATGCTGTCCGTATCAAATTAAATGTCATCCGCGAAACAGTTGCCGGAAAACGTGTGATTATGATAGATGATTCTATCGTCAGAGGTACAACCAGTGCAAAAATTGTACAGCTCCTGCGCGATGCCGGTGCAACTGAAGTACATGTCCGGATTTCTTCACCACCGTTTCTGCATGGCTGTTATTTCGGAACAGATATTGATTCTGAAGAAAATCTGATTGCAAATCAATATCAAAGCGTTACAGAAATTGCAGATTATATCGGAGCAGACAGCTTGGATTATCTTCCCGTCAGTGAGCTTGGTACATTGATAGGACAGAAAAATGGCTTTTGTCAAGGCTGTTTCACCGGAAATTATCCTGTAGATGTATCCAAAGCAGGAAAGAAAAATAAATTCGATAAAAAACTAAATGAAACTTGAGAGGAGAAATCTATGAAAGTAAATCATTACGCATTGCAGTTAGAAAACAATTATCTGTTTTCTGAAATTGCATCCCGTCTGCGAGCCTTTCAAAAAGAATATCCGGACAGAACCCTGCTCAAATGCAGTATTGGTGATGTCACACGGCCTTTGCCGCGTATCCTTGTGGAGACAATGAAGAATGCCGCTGAGGAAATGGCACATCCTGAAACATTTCGGGGATACGGCGCAGAACAGGGAGAATTGTTTCTTCGTGAGGCAATCGCACAATATTATGCAAAGCGCGGTCTTTCTGTTCATCCGGAAGATATTTTTGTCAGTGACGGCGCAAAAAGCGACCTCGGCAATCTTTGCGACCTTTTCGATGCGGATAATACTGTCTTACTGCCAAATCCTGTTTATCCGGTTTATTACGACACAAGCATTATGTCCGGAAGACATGTTGTTTTTCTGGAAGGCAGTCAGAAAAATGAATTTTTGCCTATGCCTGATTTTTCCGTTCATGCAGATATTATTTATCTTTGCTCTCCCAATAACCCCACTGGTGCAGTTTACAATCGGGAACAGCTTGCTGAATGGGTGGCTTACGCATTAGAACAAAAAGCAATTCTGTTATTTGATGCCGCTTATGAATCCTATATTCAGGATGCATCACTTCCGCACAGCATTTTTGAGATTGAAGGCGCGGAACAGTGTGCGCTTGAAATCAATTCCCTTTCCAAAATGGCCGGTTTTACAGGGGTTCGCTGTGGCTGGACTGTCGTTCCAAGAACACTTGTGCTTGATGGTGCGTCTTTGCATCAGATGTGGTTTCGGCGTATGGCTACTAAATATAATGGTACAAGCTATATCATTCAGAGGACGGCCGCTAAGGTCTTTACAGAAGAAGGACAGCAGGCTGTTCGTGAGGATATTGCATATTATATGGAAAATGCACACATCTTGAAAAAAGCCTTGAATCAAGCTGGTATCTGGAGTACCGGCGGCGACAATGCGCCTTATGTATGGCTGAAAGCTCCAAACAATCTCGATTCATGGGAATTTTTTGATGAATTGCTGAATCGTTATGGAATTGCAGGTACTCCTGGGGCAGGCTTTGGAACAGCAGGAGAAGGATATTTGAGATTTTCTTCTTTTGCATCAAGGGAAACCATTCAGGAAGCGGCAAAATTACTGGAAAATCTCGATTTTTCCGGCAAGTCTTCAAAATAAATTAACAAGAGTCTTATTTTGTCACGCAAAATAAGACTCTCTTAGTTTGTTAAAAATCTCTATAAAAGAACATTTGACAGATTTGATAAGGACAAAAAATATAATAATATTACGCGGTATAATGATATAGTTTCATGATTTTTTCCTTTTGAGCAATACTTCGCTTTATCTGTTCATCAGCAAGACGGAGTTTCGCCTGTCCGACCGTTTCGCCGTTCTGAGTCAGAAATGCTCTGACAAAAGCATCTTCAATCATGGTATAGCCCTTAACTGCCTTTTGTTCAATCAATCGATATGCCCCTGTATTGGCGGAAATCGCTTTGCCGATAAAAGTTTCCTTTTCTTCAAACAATTCAGTATCGGACGGCATGTCTCTCATCAGACAGTCGCAGGGAGTTGTGAATTCTTTCATATCAGAAACAGTCAGTACAATATGTGCATCTTCAAACTGATGAACCAGTGCTCTGAAATACTTATCATCCGCGAAATCCTGCGTAAAATCAATACAGAAATATCCGCACTGACAAGTCATATTCATCACAAGCCCGTCTGAACAATCGGAAAAAAGATGAACTGAATCTACATACTGCGAATTATCGCCAAATGTAAACTGCCCGATATAGCTGATAAGATAGGTATCAAGACGAAGATTATCCAGGAACTTCATAATCATGCGCTTTTTCCGGAAAGAGTTCAGATAATTCAGAGCATTCAGCATCATGATGATTTTATTGAATTCCTCCTTACAGCGTTCCGGTTCTCTCTGTTCGTTCATTAAGGTTTTGTAATATCCGCAAAGTTCCGGAGTTGACATTTTCTGTTCCGTTTCGCCGTAAGGCAGACTGATGCTCTTGACACAGTTTTTATAAGTGTTTTCCGTGCCGAGTGCCTGTCTTGCATCGACAGGAAAATTACTGTTGATGACTTCGGTACTGTCGGGATGAAGTTCATGGATTGCTCTGCTCATCATCACACTGAGCATAATCACCGGAGATGCTCCGTTCTGCTTACAGAAATCCATAAAGTCTTTCTGAGAAAATCTGAGCTCATATCTTCTGTGAGAAGATTTCGGCATTTTGGTTTCGGGAAGTGTAAAGCCTTTTCCGGAAAGGCCTTTGATTTTATGAATTTTCTTATTATCAACAGAATATTTTTCTCCGCAGGGTTCGGCAGTTTCTTCCGGAGATACCGGAATCTCATTTGTCAGGATATTGATACTTTCCGCAGTACTGCCATAAGCGTTCCGGCAGTAATAATAAACAAGCGTTTCGATAAAGCTTTTGATACCTCTGCCGTCAGTCAGCCCGTGATGAAACGAAACATTAATATGATTTTCATAATGCGTGATGCCAATCAGATAGTAATGATTTTCCGTTCCGCCGAGAGGAATCAGGTCATCTGTTTCAAAGACTTCCAGAGGGAGTTCATTTGCAACAGCGTAGAAATCGCCGTTTTTCTCCTGAAATCTTACCCGAAAATAGGGATAACGAACAAGCGTTTCTTCCAGTGCGCTTGTCAATGCGGAATGATTGACTGTATCATGCATTCTGATTTCATATACTTCGCTCGGAAGGCCGTTTTCTCTGTACAGATAGGGCTGTCCGGCTCTTACTTTTTCCAGATTTGCTGTCATAGTGTTCATAACATTTCCCCGCTTTCGCTGTATTTAGTATGATGCTATTATACGGAGAAAATATTTGAGATTTATTTGAGAAATATTTCTGAAATGTTAAAGCAAAAAAAATTGTCTGTATGATTCAATCATACAGACAAAATTCAAGAAGATACCATTCGTTCCCCACATGAATATAGCGAGGACATTCCGATACAGAGCCTAAAAAATAGCTATGGTCTTTGCCGAATGAATAGATTTCGGCATGATGTTCTTTCAGTTCCATCAGAATTTTTTCTGTATCAGAAGGGGAAATATGCCATTCTTTCAGAAGATTTTCGATTTCCTGCAAACCATTTTCCATTAATGCTAAATGACAGTGATTCTGTACATAGTCTTTATCATCATCATAAATTTCTGAAAGCAGAAATGTCCTGATTGCTTCTTCCGGATTTGTTCCGGCATCAATCGGATAAAGAAAAACATGATAAGAAACACCGTTTCCGCAGTATTCATGTCCTTCATGATTCTTTAGAATCTGTTTTGTCCGTTCCAGCACCATTCAGATTTGCTCCTTTTTGTATGATTTAAAGAAGGCCGAAATTCTTCCGGTTATGATTCAGCATAGTTTCCAGTGTTTCCTGTAAGGAGTATTCCGGTTTCCAGCCGGTATCCTCACAGAGCTTGGAAATATCCGCCTCGATAACAGGCACATCCGAAGGACGCATTCTGTCGGGATTCTGTTCGATGACGATGGATTCCGAACTTAATTCCAGCAGAATATCCAGTAATTCCTGAATCGCAACCGCGTGACCGCTCCCGACATTGTAAGTTTCTCCGGCATATCCTTTTTCCATCAGCATGACATACGCACGGACAACATCACGGACATCGGAAAAATCGCGTTTCGCGGAAAGATTTCCCACCTGTATCACAGGCGCACGGAATCCGGCTTCGATTTCGGCAATCTGCAAGGCGAAATCCGCTGCCACAAATGTCGGAGACTGTCCGATTCCGATGTGATTGAACGCTCTAACCATCACGATGCCCATGCCATAAGCTTTTGCATAAATTGTACCGAGCATATTCTGACAGGCTTTCGTCACAGCATAGGGATTTGCCGGATGCAGGGGCGTTTCTTCCCCGACCGGACAGATGCCGTTCTTCAGATAGCCATATTCTTCCCCCGAACCGACAAGCAGAATTCTGGGATAATATTCATCAATACTCCGGACAGCTTCCAGCAGATGCAGAACACCCTTGATATTCACATCAATCGTGAGTTCCGGATTCGTCCACGATGCCGAAACCGAACTCTGTGCGGCAAGATGATAGATATATTTCGGCCGATGCGTCCGGAGCAGATTCCGGATTTCGGATTCCTGCATAATATCGAGCGTAAAGACATCGCAATTTCCGGAGCGGACATGTTCACGGGGCAGAACAGTCGCCCCGATATGCAGTGATTTCTGATTGAGTTCCTGAATCAGATAACTGCCGACAAAACCGCCTGCGCCGATAACGAGTGCATCCAAGCGGAACACCTCACTTTTTTAAAAATTTAGTCATTTCTGAGCACATGCCAGATTTCTTTCATGATAGCATCGCACTGATAGAGTTCGAGTGCTCTTTTTCGGGCATTTTCGCCGTATTTTCTGCGGAGTTCGGGAGAATCCGCTAATTTTTGAATCGCATCTGCAAGCGACTGCACATCATGCGGAGGGACAGTCAGGCCGGTTTTCTCATGCAGACTGACATACGGCACACCAGTCGGCAGACTGGTATTGATGACAGGTTTTCCGGCGGTCATGGCCTCCTGCTGAACGATACCGAATGCCTCGGAATTTTCGACAGAAGGAAGAATAAAAATATCACAGTCACTGAATGCCGATTTCAAATCAGCATCCGAA
>JAFUWP010000346.1 GCA_017483405.1 Oscillospiraceae bacterium
GAAACGGCGATGCTTTCCGTGCGGTAGCCCTCACGGGTGACGAAATCAATGGTATGCGATTCCAGCGCGACATCTTCCGCGAGCAGAATCAGCTTATCGGATTCGCCTTCTGTCGCCGTGATGGAGGCGACATCTTCCCTGTCGATTATCAGACAATAGGTTTCGTTAATCAGAATTCTTTCAAATTTGATATGCGGAACGGCTACATAAGAAAATGTACATTCCTCCTGAAAATAGTCCCTTGCTTTTTCGAGTCCGTAAATAAAATCACTGACTTTCATTCCGTTGACAAACATGTTCAGCCTTCTTTCAGAATTTTTTTAAGATATATCATATCAGCAATCTGCTGACCATTTTCAAAAATGGGATGGTCATAGTTCTCCGTGAAGAAATTCCTGATTCTTCCTGACTGCTGAAATCCGCATTTTTCATAAAATGCAACATTCCCCGCACTTGTGCCGGCTTGCAGAATTCTGTAATCCGTTCTGTAACGCGATTCCAGAAAGGCAATCAGTTTCCGGCCGTATCCCCGATGCTGAAAAGCAGGACTGACTGCAATGTTCTTGATTTCCAGCACGGAATCCCCTTCCTCCGTCACCACGCAGACCGCCCTGATTCCGTCATCAGAAAGCGCATACATCATGCCCCTTTCAAGATAACGGTCAATCATAGATTCCTGCTCATCGGCCAGCAGAAGCAAATCCAGATAGTTTTTCTTATTCTGCAAAATCGGAATGATTTCCGGCTGTCCGCGGTTCAGATAATACAGCATGATATATTCTTCCTGATTCTGGTCAGTGATTTCAAATCCCAGAGACAAATACATTCTGACTGCATAATTTGCCTTCTGAACGGAAAGAGAGGCCTTCTGATAACCGCATTCTTTCAGTAATGCCAGCATTTCTTTCATCAGATTTGTTCCGATTCCCTGATGTCTGTACTCCGGATACAGTGAAATCGCAAAGGAAGGTGTTTCCTCATCAACATGCCCGTAATCGTTCATGATGCGCGTCCAGACTGCACCGATAATTCTGCCGTCCAGTTCGGCGACAAGGCATTTATCATCGGGAAATTTTCCGAAATCTCGGATATATATCTGCAATTCCTCCCGTTCGATGATGGATTTCGGCGGAGAAACTTCACCTTCCGGAATGAAAATAACCTCATACAGAAAATCTTTTAAAATTCCGGATTCTTCTTCACGAAGCGTTCTGATAGTATATTTCATAGCAGTTTCTTATTTCGCAGGCTGATTTTTCAGATATTTCTGCCATGTAGAAGAATATCTGTCCTTGAATGTCACTGTTGTAATATTCTCAAAGTCGATTTCGGATTCTTCCTGCCATTTGCCGTCAGCATCGAATTCCTGAAAGACAACTGATTTTTTCTTGACTTTGACGATTCTGCCGACAGCAAATTTTTCTTTGTATTCGTTCTCGATAATCACAAAATATTTCAGTCTGTCGAGCGATTCAAAAACAGTCTGCCATGAACCCAGATTCACCGCCGGTTTTTTGACATTTTTCAGAATTTCCTGTTTGCGGTTGATGAGAGTACAGGTATCCATTTTAGTTTCAATTTTCCTCATATCAGCAATGCGCCGAATCTGAAAGCCATTCAGCTGAAAATCATCTTCTTCAATGCCGAGAAATAATTTTGCATTGAAATCCAGAATATAAAAATACCAGTAATCCTTATCATATTCAAACCAGCACCGGCAGAGTTCATACGTGCCGGAGGCATTCTCGATACATGTAATAATCTTTTCTTTTTTCATAGATATTCATCTCCTGTAATATAATTTTTTTATTGCTTTATCTTTGTTTCCGAAATTGTGATTCTTTTATTATATACTGCGAGAAATTTCCGGAAACCTGTTTTCTTCCGTTCAAAGAAAGTATACTGTTCGTTTTCATCATCATAATGATGACAGCCATTCGCGATATAGCATTCGATTATCATACAATTATCAAAATAAATTTTCAGGTCATGCAGAGGACTGAACACAAGTTCTGTGACTGTTCCGCCGAGAATCTGTTCGCGATATTTATCGAGAAAATACCATTCGTCATTATGCTTATCATTTTCGCCGTCCCATGACTGATAGTCATGAGAGGTAAACAGAATATCATCATTCAGAATCACTCTCGTCAGTCCCAGCGCATGAAAGGCATAGCCCTCGAAATCAAGCATCAGCATTTCACATGCACAGTTGATATTCTGCAACTGCAAACCTTTCATGAGGGAGAGAAAATTCTGATATTCCTGTTCCGGACAGCATCTGACGGAATTTTCCCCCAGATAATCATAAATCACCTTATCCGCACCGAGTGAAAGTAATTTTTCCTCACTGAGCATGGATGCTACGCCGATAACCTCCCCTGCTCCGGCGGATTTTGCCGACTGAATACC
>JAFUWP010000024.1 GCA_017483405.1 Oscillospiraceae bacterium
AATCTCCGGATGAAATCGGCTTGCAGTATCAGCCGAATATGGGCTCTACTTCCGCAATCGCTGTTTGCCCTCAGAATACCGATGTCTGGGCAAGAATCGCTGAAGGTGATAACGGCTCAGGCTACTACACCACCGACAGAGGCAAAACTTGGAATGCTTTTTCTCCGGCTGTCAAAGGCGGCAAGCTCGCTATCGCGCAGATTGATAAATCTACTTACAGAATTTTCAATACCAGCAAGGACAGCAGCGGCGTTTCCTATAGTGATGACTGGGGTGAAAGCTGGACTTCCTGCGATGGTATCCCGTCCGCTTACGGTTCTAAGCCGACTATGCTCTTTATCGAACCCGATGACCCGAATACTGTTTATGCTTATGTAACGTATTATAATTCCAGCTGGTTCTATTCCAAAACCGCTCCCGATGCCAGCGATGCACAGTATAAATTATGCGTCAGCAAGGACGGCGGAAAAACTTTCACCAGCACTGATATATGCATGTATGACCAGTGCGACAGCGCAGGCAGAATTGCTTATCTCGGCACAGCAGGCGATTTGATGCTCGCCGGCGGTTATTATGGTATGTATCATGTAACGGTTGCAAAAGACGGCTCTGTTACAAAAGAAAAACTCGATAACGTCTTCTACTGCAAGACTATGGGCTACGGCGCACCTGAAAAAACCGGCGGTGTCAACACGCTCTACATGTACGGCAAACTCACCGAGGACGGCGCAGAAGGCATCTATCGTTCTACCGATTCCGGCAAGACATGGGTCTGCATCAATACAGAACATCTCTACGGTGGTACGGGCAACGGTAATTTCTTAGTCGGCGATATGGATGAATTCGGTAAAGTCTACATGTCTACAGTCGGATGCGGTATTGTATACGGTTCACTGGCAGGCAGTACACCTTCTACTCCCACGACAGACAAGACAGTCTGGGGCGATGCTGACTGCTCCGGAGAAGTGAATATTCTGGATGTTATCACCCTGAATAAAGCTATTCTCGGCAAGGAAGAACTCTCCGAACAGGGCATAAAGAACGCTGACTTAGACCAGAGCGGAAAACCGGATTCTACAGATGCTCTGAACATCATGAAATATATTGTCGGACTGTACAAAGCAAGCGATTTGCCGCTGAAAAAGTAATTTCATAGTTTTTATGATAACAGACTGCTGTATTTATCATACGGCAGTCTGTTTTTGTGTGCATGAAATTTACAGAAAGCTCTTGACAAATTAGAATAAATATGCTATACTGTAACTGTACTAATTCAGATAATACATTTATGACATTCAGAAAGAAGGTAGGAAGCATGTTTGATATTGATTTCATGAGCCGTATTCCCATTTATGAACAGCTTTACAGAAAAGTCATCGAACTGATTCTCAAAGGCGTTCTCACCGAACAGGAAAAACTTCCGAGTGTCCGCAGTCTTGCAACCGAACTGAGCGTGAATCCAAATACGGTTGCAAAGGCCTATTCTCTGCTGGAACGTGACGGCATTATCTATTCACTGGCCGGACGGGGGAGCTTTATCGCCAAACCGGATAAGCTTTTGGCACAGGAACGCGTTCTGACGGATTTCGATACCGCCGTCAGACATGCACTGGAAATCGGCATCGAAAAAGAAACTTTACAAAACCGTATCGAAACGATTCAGGATAATCAGAAGGGAGAGAAGCAATCATGATGCAGTTAAAAAATACAGTCAAGCAGTTTGAGGATTTTACCGCACTCGACAGCGTGAATCTGGAAATTCCGAAGGGTACGGCATTCGGCCTGCTCGGCTCGAACGGTGCAGGAAAATCCACGATTCTGAGACTGTTCAGCGGAATTTACCGGCCGGAATCCGGCGAAGTGCTCATAGACGGCGAGCCTGTTTATGATAATGTCAATGCCAAGCAGAAAGTATTTTTCATCAATGATGAAACTGTTCAGTTCGGCGGATATACGCTCAGACAGCTGAAAGATTTCTATAAGCAGTTTTATCCGGAATTTTCAGAAGAAATTTTCGAGAGGCTGGAAAAAGTGATTCAGCTCCCGATGAATAAGAAAATCAGCACGTTCTCGAAAGGCATGAAGCGTCAGGCGATTGTGATTATCGGAATTGCCTGCTGTACGCCGTATCTGTTGCTGGATGAGGCCTTTGACGGGCTCGACCCGACTATGAGAATCATCGTCAAGAAAATGCTTGTTGATGCCATGTGTGAACGGGAACTGACTGTTGTGATTTCTTCGCATAATCTGAAAGAAATCAATGAAATGTGCGATACGGCGGCTCTGCTCCATCACGGGAAGATAGTTTTCAACAGAGAACTGGACAGTCTGAAAGGGGAAGTTCACAAGATTCAGACGGCATTCAAAGAGAAAGAAAGAATCTTTACAAGAGAAGATTTCCCGAATCTGGAAATTCTGCATTTCGAGAAAACCCAGAGTATCTATCATATTATCGCAAAGGGCAGTGAAGAACAGATTCATCAGGCACTCGCACCGTTTGAACCTGTCATCGCGGATTTGATTCCGCTGTCACTGGAAGAAATTTTTATCTATGAACTGGAGGTGCTGGGTTATGACAGCAAAGTTTTTGAATAATTATCCGGCCAGAAATGCCCTGCGCATTATCAGTCAGAACCGGAAATTCGCCATTGTAACAAGTATTCTGTATCTGCTGGGGATTCCGATGATAATGTTTGCAGGCTTGACAGAAGGTTATCTGAGTGCTCTGAACGCAGCGGATAAAATTTCCGGATACAGTTTCAACTGTGAGCCTTATGTATTTATCGGCGGATTCTGTGCCGCGATTGCCGTTTTTCTGGGATTTTTCTGCGGCATCCGCGCGTTCGAGGATGAATGGAACAAAACCCGTGTTGATATGCTCTATTCCCTGCCCCTGAACGGCACGCAGAGATTTTTCAGCAACTATGCAGGCGGTTTTGTGATGTATGCCGTGCCGTATGTGATTTCTGTCGTGATTGGCTGGGTTATCCTGCTGATTATGCTCCCCATGATTCAGAAGATGGAAACCCTGTCAATAGAATATACAGAAGATTACAAATATTTTTATTTATATTATTTTCTGGGAACGCTCGGCCTGTTCGTCCTGATGTGCCTGTATTATACCATTTCGGCGGTATGTGCGAGCTGCTGCGGAACGCTGTTCGAGAACATCTACACTAACATTCTGCTGAATGCCCTCATCCCTGGTACATTCGCGGCAGTACTGGCCGTGATTACCTACAATATTGACGGCCTCGATTTTGAATATTCATGGGATTTCATCGGCTTTATGAGCCCTGTCGGCGGTCTGATTTATCTTTGTTATCTGATTCTTGACAAAGGCATGGATGCAAATTATATATCCAATTATGACAGTACTTACTGCGGATATAATGAAGCCCCTGAAACACAAGGCCTGATTCCGGCTTATCTGCGCTGGATTGTATGTATCCTCCTGCTGACAGTTGCCTTAACAGTGCTTGCATGGAAACTCTATCAGCATCGGAAAGCCGAACATGTCGGCAAACCTTTTGTCTACTCATGGATTTATTATATCATTCTTACTGCAATCACAATCTGCATTCTGTGCATCAGTGCCGCAGAAGATGATTTCATCATCGCCGTGATTCTGTTCAGCGCAATTGTCTATTTCGTGATGGAAGTCATCCGGAAAAGAGGCTTCAAGAAATTCTGGCTCAGTGTTGTGACCTATATCGTGACGGTTGCCGTGGCATTCGGCGGTTATATCCTGATAACTGTTACGGATGCATTCGGCAGAGTCAGCTATATTCCGGCACTCGCGACAATTTCTTCCGCGGAAATCACATTCAGCGGATACGGTACGGGACGCTCCACAAGCTATGACCTCACCTATAAAGACAGAGAAACTCTCCAGAAAATTCAGGATTTCCAGAAAAATTATCTCCGGAATCATGACAGCCTCACTGATGAACTTCAGAAACTTTCTCATGACTATCACAGTCAGCTGTATTATGATTATAACAGCTATGATTATTCCAGCTCTTACAGTGATTATTATGATAATTATAATTTATTCGACCCGACATCATTTACAATCACTTATCACACTATCACCGGAACGAACATTCACCGGAGCTATTCTCTTTATGATGATGAATATCTCGAAATTATGCAGATTTGCATCGGCACAGATGCCTTCGCCGAAGCTAATGCCCGTCTGCTGAAAAACCGCCTGCTGAGTGAAATCAAAGAATATAACAATCAGACACATTCTTATGAATATCCGGCAAATGCCTCTCTCGATATAAGATATTTCTATAGCAACGATACAGAATCTACACGGAGAATCTATCTCACTGATGCTGAAAATACTATCAAATCTCTGTCAGCTGTTTATCAGAAAGATTTATCCGCTCTCACATTCGAGAACTACTGCACAGATGAGATTATCGGCTATATCCAGAGCCTTCCCGTTTATGAAAGCTGTTCCGGAACGGTTTCGTTCCTGAAAGAGCACGGTTTTTCGGAATTCAGCCTGACGAGTGCGCTGGCAAATCAGTATTCTAACAAGAATACATTGGAAATCAGAATCTTTGCGCCGGAGAATTACCGTTCCGGTTCGCTGAATTATCCGTCCTGCGTGTTCAGTTCCGAACATGAAATGTATCTGAAAGAAAATTCAGAATCCTATCAGGATATTGCTATGCTGTTAGACAGTTCTGTCATGACAAAGTACTATCCGGAACTGATGGAAATGCTCAGTCATGCAAGACGGCACTATATCAGCAGTGAACCGTGCTATCTGGTATATCTCAACGGCTATGAATTTCTGATTCCGGAGGCATATTCCGATACTGTCCAGAATATCATAAAACTAGGTGATTATCATTATTATCAGCTGAACTTCTATGAGCCTAACTATAACAGCACGAATGTTTACTTCTGATTTTCCCGCTCTCCTGTAGATATAGCAGAAACAGCACCGCTCTGAAAAGCAGTGCTGTTTTTGTCAGTTTCCCAGATTGATGATGTTTCTGCCTCTCGCGCCGGCATAGTACACCGCGCGGAATGTTCCGCCGTGACGGTGCTCCATACAGCAGATTATCATATCAGAACGGTCAATCATCTGCATATTGCGGATTAAGAAAGCATCCTGAACGTGTACTTCCGATGATGCCGGACAGACTTCAATCTGATTGTACTGCCGGAGATATTCAGGGTTGCGGAATTCACTTCTGTAATAGGGGAGCACCATAATCAGCAGGGCGGTGTGATAGGCAGAATTCCGGATTGCCTGACTGATGACTTCTCCGGCGATTTCGTCAAACTGACCGTCATGTCCGACAAGAAACTGCACATATTTTTTCTCCCTTATGAGTTTTTCGACAAGCTTTGTGAGTTCTCCGCGGATTTTATCGGGATTGCTGATATGTCTGTGCCCGAACAGGCTCACTGTAAAGATTTCCATAATAACACCTCTGATTATAATTTAAAACGCATATTTCTTTTATTATACACATTTAAAATGAATATGTCAAGAGTACACCTCATTTAAAATATGTAAATTTTCAGTATGCACAGTATAAAATAATATAGAGGTGTATACTATGGTTATTGAAGAAGAATTTGTAAAGCGTTTAACACAATTAAGAATGGCTAAAGGTGTATCAGCAAGAGAAATGAGCCTTGCAATTGGACAATCAGAAAATTATATTAATGCTATTGAGAATAAACAAATGTTGCCTTCTATGACGGGATTTTTCTATATCTTCGAATATCTGGAAATTACTCCTCAAACATTTTTTGAATTCGACAATAAAAATCCCTACAGACTGGATGAGATTATTTCTTATCTGAAATATCTCTCCCCTGAAGAACTTGACCATCTTACCGCATTTTTCAAGAGCATCACCAAAAAGAAATAACTCCGGAACAGCACAGCAAATTCATGCGGTGCTGTTTTTTTTAAATTTTCTGAAAATTTCTGTCACAGTATTCCGTTTCAGATTGTCTCTAGAGATGAAAGCAAAATTGTACAATCCAGCTTACTACACAGGAAAGGAGAAAATCATGCAGGATACCAAAACACAACGAAAAATTTTTGATACTTATTATCACTATATCTACGCGATTGTCTACAGAATTCTCCGCGGAACTGGTACTGCCGAAGATGTCGAAGAATGTGTCTCCGATGTCTTTGCAGAATATTTTCTCCGCTGTGAAACCGTCAATCCGGATAAAGTGAAATCCTATCTCGGCACAACTGCCAGAAACAAAGCTATCAACATTTATCGTTCTCTGACTCGGCATCCGTCCGTTTCTCTGGATGATGATTCCGTTCCGGAACAGGCCTCCGGCGAAGACATTCACCGGATAACCGAACAGGAAGAACAGGCACATTTCCTTCTGGAACAGATTAAAGCCCTCGGCGAACCGGATGCCTCTATTCTGATTCATAAGTTCTATTATAACTGCAATTCGGAAGAAATCGCCAAGATACTGCATCTCAATGCTCCGGCGGTCAGGACAAGATGCAGTCGGGCACTCAAACGTCTCAGGAAAATCCTGACGGATGCCGGAATTACACTTTAAAAGGAGGATGCAAGCATGAATCACAGAAAAATCAGAAATGCGCTCAGACATGTCAGCCCCGAAGATGCCGAAAAAATCAGCGAAATCTGGGGTTCTCCGCATAAGGAAGATGTCTGGAAACGCATCAATGAAAAGATGAACTTCAAGGAGGAATCCCTCATGCAGGAAAGTACAGTTATCAAACAGAGTAAAAACAGAAAATGGACAGGTTATCTCAGCATAGCCGCCGCAGTTGCATTATTCTGCGGTGTCATCGGCGGAGGTATGACATTTCTAAAATCCCGAAATAATCTTCTGACGGAAGAAATCACCATTCAGCCGAGCGAATTCAGTCCGGCGGAGGCGGTATATTCAGCCGAAGAAGAAACCTTTCAGACCGAACCGGAAACCGTTCCGATGCTCGCGATGGGTCTGGAAACCGTAACCGAAACCACAGCCGTTATCGAAACGACTGCACCGGAAACATCCGTTACGACCATGACAGAAACCGTTTTGAAAACAGTCAGAGCAGAGACAACTGCCGTTCCGCGGACGGAATCTGTTATCGAAACGATTCCGGAAACAGTACCGGAAACTGCCATTGCAGAAACAAACATATCTGTCGAATTTCTGTCAGAAGCCGATGCTGTTCCCGATATATCTGAAACAGCAGAAACAATCATTGATGCTCCGGAAGAAATTCCGGATGCAGGAATCACAGACGAAACGCCGGAAGATGTATTCGCCGGAACGTATGCGGAACAATATGCTCACCGCGGTGTGATTACTGTCATGAATAACGGTGATAACACTTATATGGTGCATATACACTGGTCAGGTTCGGCATGGGAGTCTGCGGAATGGGATTTCAGCGGAGAATTCAACGGCAGACAAGTGCTGTATTATACCGACTGCGTGAAAACACATGTTATCTATAATGAAGAAGGAGAAAGAACAGAAGAAATCGAATATACCAACGGAACAGGTCATCTGCAAATTGCAGAAGAAGGCACGAAAACCGGTCTTGTCTGGGTGGATGATGTGGAAAATGCCGCTGAAGATGCATTTTTCATCAAAGAATAAAGCAATATCCGTAAAAATGGGAACAGGAGCAGAGAAATTCTGCTCCTGTCTGTTGATTTCAGGATTTCGCACGGCTCTTGAAGACAGCCGAAGCCGTCAGACCGGCAATCAGTGCCGCAGTAATTCCGCCGGATGCCGATGTCAGTCCTCCGGTCAGGATGCCGAGCGCACCTTTTTCCTGAATGGCCTCCCGAACACCTTTCGCCAGAAGATGGCCGAATCCTGTCAGCGGAACACCTGCACCCTCTCCGGCGAAATCCAGTAACGGCTGATACAGCCCGACTGCGGATAATATCACACCGGCGATAACATACATCGTCAGAATCCGCGCCGGAGTCAGTTTTGTAAAATCAATCAGCAACTGCCCGACAGCGCATATCACACCGCCGACCAGAAATGCTTTTATCAATGCAATCAGCAAGCTAATCCCTCCTGACTTCTGAGTTCTACAAGATGGCAGATAGCCGGAATACTCTCCCCCTGCTGAGGTGACATCGCCGATAATAACGCTCCTGTCGCCGCAAAGAGAATCCGCTGGAATTCATTATTCTGCAATTTCGGCAGATAATATCCGCAGAGGATGCTTGCGGAACATCCGCATCCCGAACCGCCTGCATGAGTATCCTGTTTTTGTTCATCGAACATCATCGCGCCGCAGTCCTGATGCTGTCCTGTAATGTTGATACCCTGTTTCAGAAGCAAATCTATCAGCAGGGGTGAACCGATATTTCCCAAATCTCCGGTGACAATTGCATCATAATTTTCGGGATTGGTTTTGGTATCCTGTAAATATCTCATAATGGTATCTGCGGCGGCAGGTGCCATCGCCGCGCCCATATTGGAAGTATCTGTCACACCTAAGTCAGCGATTTTCCCGATGCATCCGCCTGTAATGAAGGGCGCACCTCCCTCGGCGGCAACCACAGCCGCACCGGATGCCGTACAAGTCCACTGGGCAGTAGGGGTTCTCTGTCCTCCGTAGGATAAGGGAAATCGAAACTGCCTTTCTGCTGTCGAAAAATGCGAAGATGTTACCGCCGCGGATTTATTGGAATAGCCGCCGTCTACCAGAATACCGGCAATCAGCAGGCTTTCGGCCATCGTGGAACACGCGCCGTAAACACCCAGATACGGAATTTTTGTATCTCTGACTGCAAAACTCGAACCCGTACACTGATTGATTAAATCTCCGGCGGCGATGCAGTCAATATCGAACGGCTGGAGTCTGCCTTTCTGCAAGGCAAGACTGAAAGTTTCCGATTGCAGCCGGCTTTCGGCTTTTTCCCAGTTTTTTTCTCCGAAGGTGGAATCCTGTTCGATTCTGTCGAAATACTTCTTCATAGGCCCTTCGCCCTCTTTCTGTCCGGCTATGGATGCAAAACTGCAAAGAGAACGCGGTTTGTTGAATACAATACTCGAACCGATTTTCATTTGCAAAAACCTCCTTTTTTGATTTCTTCTTTCCTGCAATAGTATTTCTGAAAAAAACCGGATTATACAGAATCTTTCTGATATTTTTGTCCTGAAACTGGTACTTGACACATGCTGAATTATATGCTAAAATAAAAACTGTAAGAAATCTGACAGCTATCAGAAAACGGATGCCTGCCGGAAATGTCAAATTAAAAGGAGTGAATCGTTCTTGAATTCCAAAACTTATGAATCAGTGCAGGGCATCGGCAAAACCGGACAGGAACTTGAAAATTTCGGTACGGCGCAGAATCAGCTCAATGCCGATATTCTGAAAGAAATCAGGATTATGCAGTTACAGACAAATATGCTGACGCATCATCTGAAAGAGGCGCAGGAAGAAATTGCCGAACTCAAAGAAGAACAAGTAAAATATATCCTGAAACTGAATCAGTGCAAAGCCGAAGTCGATAGTCTGACCCATCAGCTGGAAACAAAAGACAGTTTTCAGACCGAAGTCGAAGCACTCCGGCAGGAAGTCGGCAGACTCAAACTGACTGCACGGCTGAATACCAATGCTATCGAACGTCTTTCCCATAAAGAAGATGAATCATAAAAAAATCTCCCGTCAAGGGAGATTTTTTTGTGTGTGATTCAGAATAGAAAGTGTTATTTTATCCGGAATTCCCTGATAGAATTTATCCAGCACCTGCTGAAAGATAATCAGTTCCGGCTCTGCCTCACGGAACAGTGTCATACTCGAACGGAGCTTGACGGCATCGATATGACTGCCCATAATGTTCCGGATGTCATCATCCAGCGTGAGGAGAACGCCGGCGATTTCAAGAAGATGTTCCCGCAGTACAGGATTTGCAAGATATTCTTTTGCATCCTGCAAATCATTCAGCCCGTATTCTCTGGACATACCGCTCCGTCCCAGTCCGGCAAGCTGGGGAAAGATATACCAAATCCA
>JAFUWP010000347.1 GCA_017483405.1 Oscillospiraceae bacterium
AGAGGATATTCTCAATCACACCCGTCTGCACGGACGGCGGAATATCTTCCAGATATTGTTTCAGGAATTCCAAAATAGTAGCGTTTGCCATGCATTAACCCCCAATAATAAAAGCAATCAAAGTTTTTCGAGTTCTTCGAGCAGAGCCGGAACAATTTCATTTTCAGGCACTCTGCGGAGCGTTTCGCCGTGCCGGAACAAGATGCCGATACCGTTTCCGCCTGCGACACCAATGTCAGCTTCACGGGCTTCACCAGGGCCGTTCACGACACAGCCCATCACGGCAATTTTGACATCTTTATTGATATTCTCGACAGCCGTCTCGACCTGTTTCGCGAGGGAAATCAAATCAATCTGCGTTCTGCCGCATGTCGGACAGGAAACAATCTGCACCCCTCCGCGCTTGCCGATGCTCTTGAGAATATCCTTCGCGGCCTTGATTTCGCGAATCGGGTCATCCGTCAGGGAAACTCGGATAGTTTCACCGATGCCGTCATGCAGCAGCGCGCCGATGCCTATCGCCGATTTGATTAATCCCATGCGTTCCGTACCGGCTTCGGTTACACCAAGATGTAGAGGATAAGGACATTTTTCAGAGGCTAATCTGTAACTGTCAATCATACGGTTCACATCAGAAGACTTGATGGAAATCACAATGTCATTGAAATCAAATTTTTCGAGCATCGCGGCATGATTCAGCGCACTTTCCACGAGAGCTTCAGGAGTCGGAGAACCGTATTTAGCAAGCAGTTCTTTTTCCAAAGAACCGGAATTTACGCCTATCCGGATGGGAATGTTCTTTTCCCGACAGACCTGAGCGACCTGCTTCACTCTGTCCATGCTCCCGATATTCCCAGGATTGATTCTGATTTTATCGACTCCGGCGGCGGCGGCTTCGAGGGCGATTTTATAATCAAAATGAATATCTGCGACTAACGGAATGTTGATTTTCTCCTTAATCGCTGGAATTAATTTCACGGCTTCGAGGTTCGGAACGGCAGTGCGGATGATTTCGCATCCGGCCTGTTCGAGTTCGACAGCCTGACGGACATTGCCTTCGATGTTATCAGCCGGAACATTCAGCATCGACTGGATGTAGATATGTTCGCCGTTCATAATACAGTTTCCGACTTTGACGGGATGAATATTTCTCATAAATAAAAACCTCCTGTTTGATGTAACATAAATCAGAATTTTGTTATGATTAATAATCTATTATGATTTTTCTGCACGCCTTGCAGATGTATCCTTTTATAGCCGGACGTGTGAATGTGACTGCACTGTTACTAAGAACAATACTGTCTGACGGCGCAAATACTCCCATAATCAATTTTTGATTTTCATCTTTCCATTTAAGAGCGTATCTGTCTCCTAAGATTTCTCCATGTATCATGATATTATTACAATACGGACACTTCATTATATCACCTCTGCATTTTGATGTATCGCATCATAAAAAAATTATGTATTCTGCCGGAGTACCGCTCCGACAGATGCTGTTTTTACTTGTTCGCCAGATTGAAAATATCCTGAATCGTGACAGCAATCATGATTAAGAATAACACTGCCATACCAGCGAAATGCACCATGCCTTCGCGTTCGGGGCTGACGGGCTTCCGGCGGATGCCTTCAATCGCCAAGAATACGAATCTTGCACCATCCAGCGCAGGAATCGGCAGAAGATTGAATATCCCGACATTGATGGTGATAAACGATGCCAGCGACAGCACCGAGGTCAGATGCTGTTTGAACGTCTCGCCATAAGATGCCGCCTCTCCAATCGTGCTGATAATCCCGACAGGCCCTGATAAATCATGAAAACCATATTTTCCGGTAATCAGGTCGCGGAGCGAAATCCAGATTAACCGCCCTGTCGAAATCGTATCCAGAAAACTATAGGAAATCACATTGAAGAAATTCAGCTTTTCGGCCGAAACATAGAAATCCTGCCGGCCTTGTGTCGCCGTGTTATAGAACGTCACGTTTTGGAGCGTGATTTTCTCTCCGTTCCGGCGGACAATCAGCGTCATGGTATCGGATTCGGTATTCTGGAGCTTATAGGATAAATCTGTATCAGTAAAGATTTTCATGCCGTCAATAGACAGAATTTCATCCCCGATTTGCAGTCCGCATGTCTCGCTTGTCGAAGTGGAAAGACCTGTTTCTTTATCTTTTGTGAAATCGGCAATTTTCAGTGTAATGACATCGCCGTAAAGCAGAGTTGTGCAGAGAATCAGGACGAATCCGAGAATCAGGTTCATTGTCGCACCTGCCACGACCACAAGCATCCTCTGCCAGACGGGTTTCCGGTTGAAAGCTCTGGGGTCATTACTGCCGGAGTCTTCGCCTTCCATCGCGCAGAATCCGCCTATCGGAAACAGCCGGAGTGAATATTCCGTTTCGCCTTTCTGCTTTTTCAGCAGAACAGGGCCCATCCCGATAGCAAACTGATTGACTTTGATTCCGCACAGTTTCGCAACCGCGAAATGTCCGAACTCATGCAGGGCGATAATCACACCAAATACCAGCATTGCAACGATAATCGTAACCATAAGCAATCATAAATCCTTTCTGAAAATCTCAGTGTTTGGCGATTTGTTCCCGAACAAAAGCTCTTGCCTGCGTATCGGCTTCGAGAATTTCTTCATAATTATGAATCG
>JAFUWP010000025.1 GCA_017483405.1 Oscillospiraceae bacterium
GCAGTTGGCCGCGAAAGCGCACTCTGCCGGAAACGCTGGCAGAAAGTCAGCGCAGGACTCGAACTCCGCAGGAGAGAGGAGAAGAAAGAATATCACTATCCGCTGGAAGCCGATGAAATTCTGCTCGGCCGGCACAGCTCGGCAGATATTCAGATGAAAGATACTTCTGTTTCACGCTATCATGCTGTCATGACCGTGACAGGCGGTATCTGGACGATTACCGACCTCAATTCCAAAAGCGGCACTTATGTCAATGACCAGCGCATCCGTCAGAAAAAACTTGCTGTCGGTGACTGCATCCGGCTCGGAAACGCGAAGCTCTGGCTGGCAAAACGACCTGCCGAACCGGAAGAATAGGAGTGTGATTTTTTTATGACTATGATGTATCAGAACAGACTGCCTTATTCCGGAACGGTTATTCTGTTATTTCTGACGCATTTATCTATGCTGGCGATGGTCTTCATCCGCGGAAGTCTTCTCGCGCCGGCGGAATTCCTCAAGCTGATTCTCGCGGTGCTGGCTCTCGATGCCGGCTATCTGCTTGTAACTTTATTCTATAAGCAGATGACCTATACACTGGATTTCATGCTGTTATGCGTTCTCGGCATCAGCCTGATATTTCAGTCCTGTTTCGGGGGCATCAGCCTGTCTGTCAAGCATCTGATTTCGTGTGTGATGTGCCTTGCCTCCTGCGAAGCCGGATTCTTACTCACCCGAAATCACGAATGGATTCGCAAACATAAAATATATATTTATATCATCATGTTTCTGCTGTTTCTGTCGATTATCTTCCTGACCGACAACCAGAAAAAATGGATAACTATCGGGAGTTTTTCGATTCAGCCTTCGGAATTCATCAAGCCGTGCTTTATCCTTGTCTGTGCGGCATCCATCGTGGAACTTCACGAAAAACTGAAAATCGGCTTTTTCTATATCTCGAAAGATTCGCTCATTCTCTGCATCTCCGCGCTGGTGATTTTCGCGCTCCAATGGTGGTGTCACGATTTGGGAAGTCTCCCGACCTTCGGGATGATTTTCCTCTGTGCGCTGTTCTGCCGGTTCTGCTATCCGAAGGCGAAAATCTCGAAACGTCTGGTGATTATCGGCGGTGCGGTGTTCGTGCTGGTGCTGATTCTGGCATGGTCATTCGCGCCGGAATACGTCCAGAAACGCCTTCATGCCGATATTTGGGCTGACCGCTACGGCGATGGCTATCAGCAGTGCGAAGCCCTTATCGGCATCGCTAAGGGCGGATGGCTCGGAGTCGGCGCAGGAAACGGCGGACTGCATAAAATTTTCGCCCATGATTCCGATATTGTTTTCGCAACCGTCTGCGAAGAATGGGGTCTGCTCAATGCCGTGCTCACCGTGATGCTGATTCTCATCATGATGATGACTGCCCTCATGAATCCCCCGAAAAATTACTATCACGCTATGATGACCGCCGGCGTGACTGCCTGCTTTCTGATGCAGATGAGCCTGAATATTTTCGGCTCATGCAATCTGATTCCCTTTACCGGCGTGACGCTCCCGTTTCTCTCGACCGGCGGAAGCTCCATGATGTCCTGCGGATTCCTTGTCGGAATGCTCAAAGCCGGACAATCCCCCCTGTTTCAGCATGAAGTCCTGAAACGCAAAAAACAAAAACAGCATCAGAAAGAAAGAAAATCCCGAAAGAAGGTGAACGCTCGGTGAAAAGCATCCGCAGAGTCCAGAAATTAATGACCGCTATGCTCCTGATATTTCTCGGCGCGTTCGCGTTCCTGATTTATCGTCTTCAGTCAGAAGCCGGATTTTATATCTCCAATGCCTCAAACGTATCCCTCGGATTCGTCTATGACCGCAACGGTGATGTTCTCTTTGACCCCGATGCTGATGCTCAGGTCTACGGAAGTGATTATTTTCTCGATATTGGCAATCTCATCGGGGATGATTCCGGTCAGATGAGTAATACCCTTGTGGCAAAGAACATCGGCAAGCTTGCGAATTTCAGTTTCATGCTGGGCGAAGTCGAAGACGGCAAATCCGCCATTTATGCGACTCTCGACCATAAAGCAAACCGCGATGTCTATGATGCCTTCGGAAACAAGGACGGCTGTGCTGTTGCCTATAACTATCAGACAGGCGAAATCTATATCTGTCTCAGCAAGCCGAGTGTCAATATCCTGAATCATTATGAAGATTTGGACGAACTCAAAACAGGCAGTCTGATGTGTAAAGTCTTCTATCCGACTGTCCCAGGCTCGATGCAGAAAATTTCTACAACCATTTCCGCACTCGAAAGCATGGGCTATGATACCCTCATGCAGAAACGCTATACCTGTGAGGGCATCTACACGAATCTCGGCGGTAAGGACATCAAATGCCATCTCGCAACAGGCCACGGAGAACAGGATATTACAAAAGCCTTCGCAAACAGCTGTAATCCGTTTTTCGCCCAGCTTGTCGAAGATGTGAATCTTCCTCTGTATGATATTCAGAAAACGTATGAGAAAATGGGCTATCTCGTCAACGGAAACGGCAATCAGAAATATCTGAATATCAACGGAATTTCAGCCTTTACCGCATCCACAACGCTTACTGACAAAACTGATTTCAATACCCAGTGGGGATGCATGGGTCAGGGCGAAACCCTCGTCAGCCCCTTGCAGATGATGGTCTGGCAGAGTGCTGTCGCGAATCAGTCCGGAATTGCAACAAATCCCTATCTTATCAGTTATATCACAAAAGTCAGCGGAACTGTTACCGGACAGGCCGAAACCTCCTTCGGCAGTCAGATGTTCTCAGCCGAAACGGCCGCTCATATCCGCGAAATCATGCTCGAAAACGGAAAAAATAATTATTCCACCCTTCTGACGGGGACGGCAGTCGGAGTCAAATCCGGTACGGCGCAGGTCGAAAACGGTAACAAAGAAAATTCCCTCCTGACCGGCTTTGTCGATGACCCGTCCTTCCCGATAGCCTTCTGCATCCAGATTGATGACAGAGTCAAGGGCGAAATCACGACATCCGATATTGCAAAAGTCATGCTTCAAAGTCTTCATGAATCGTTCTATCCGGCTGAATAATACAGAAATCCCTCTGCTTTCCGATGAAAACAGAGGGATTTTTTCAGAGACTGGAATTATCAGAGATTACTGCTGAGATTCGGCATCTTTATAGATAGTGCCGTTTTCGATTTTCGACAGCAGGTCAGCGGCCATCGCCTTCCACTGTTCGACTTCGTTTTCATCGTAGCTGATGACCTTCTTCGCCCATGCCTTGCAGTGACCGCAGGCATTCGGATATTTCGAGACATCATCTTCGAGAATACTGCTGATGCAGAGGCTCTTGTCACATTTATAATCATTGATAAAATGCTCTAAGAAGCCGTCCAGCTTTTTGTTATCAACATAGATTTTCGGGAAAGTCATAGTTCTGCCGAACTGCATCATAGATTCCGGCTTGAGATATTCACCAAAGCGGAGCATCGGTCTTCCGGCCGGAGGTCCACCCATCGGCATACCCTGAGGCGGTCCGCCTGCCGGCATACCCTGCGGAGGTGCGCCCACTGGCATACCCTGCGGCGGGCCGCCTGCCGGCATACCGCTGACATGATTCTTCGCATCAATTGTTTTCGCTGTCGGATAGTTCACAATATCCAGCAGATTGCCGTCATAGGATTCCGTCATGTACGCGCGGATAACATTCGTAAGGAATTCCGTGGTTCTGGTGCGGTCAATCAGCTTGATGGCGAAATTTTTATTTCCGGTTTCTTCGGCAAGTGCTCTGTAATAATGCACATCTTCCGGACGAATCCATTCCGATGTCAGGAAAGCCGCCGGTTCGCTGATTTTATGGAAATTACAGTTGATAAGCGTATAGTCCATAGAAGTTTTCAGCGGGTCGGAATGGCCTACAAATCCGGCATGTGCCAGACGATAGGGGCATTCTCTCAGACATAGATTGTTGGCAATCACTCTCAGATGCAGGTCAGAATCTTTGTATTCCGTCAGAAGGGAACGGAGCACATCAAACTTTCTGTTGAAAGAATGGTCGAGCGTGATTTCGTTCACACCCCATGTTCTCCAGTATTCCACATGCTGAATTGTGGTCGGATAGGCATACAGTCCCAGCGTGATGAACATGTCCGGAAATTCCTTGCGGACATACTTAATCAGAATCGGAGAGTTGAGCGTGATTTCTCTCACACCCACATCATAAAGCGTATGGATGAAATCGCGCATCTTCTTGCCGACAATCGGGTCATATTCGTTCTGGTCGAGCGAAAGCGGATTGATTAAGTAATTGAATGAAAGATTACGCTTTTTGCATTCATTCAGATAGGCTTCAAACTCATCCATTGTGAAATCCGGAACAATGGATGCGGCACGTCCGCCAGGCATACCGTCATTCTTGAGTTTGCCGTAAAGATTGGTAATACTATGCTTTTTGTCATACTCGTCAATGACATCGAAAAGTTTATAATCAAAATTCGTTCCGACATCAAAGCTGATAAAATCCTGATTCATGAAAAATCATCTCCTTTATGTATAATAATAACATAAATTTACATTTTTGTCAATCCCTGTACGAATTATTTCTGATTTTTAGCAGAATATACAAGAAATCCTCCACACAGTGCAATGCAGAGGATTTCCGTTTCTGATAAGCTTACCAGATATTGTTATAAACAACCCCGTTATACATGGTTTTATCATTGGCCTTGAACATCTCGGAAACAGTGACAATCTGCCATCCCTGAGATTTCATATAAGGTGCGAGATATTCCATCGCCTGCGCGGTGGTTTCGTAATTCTCATGCACAAGAACGACCTGTCCGTTGAGTGTTCCGTTATTCATGCCGGATGTGATTGTGTTGATAATATCCTCTTTAGAAGCGCCGTCCCAGTCCATAGAGTACACTCCGCAGTTGATAAGCGGTACTCCGGCTACCTGCTTGAACGTATCATTTACTTTCAGATACGGCGGACGGATGAGATATTCTTCCTGTCCGGTGATGGCTTTCAGTGCGGATGCGCACTTGTTGATTTCGTCCTTCA
>JAFUWP010000348.1 GCA_017483405.1 Oscillospiraceae bacterium
AGTTATCGCATGTGTACCGTTCACCAATCTGGAAACCGCTGTCAATGCGACTGCCGGTTCTAATGTAAAAGTCGGTGCTGAAAATGTTCACTTTGAAAAATCCGGCGCATTCACCGGCGAAATCTCTGCCGATATGCTCACCGAAATCGGCGTAGAATACGTTGTTATCGGCCATTCCGAAAGAAGACAGTATTTCGGCGAAACTGATGAAACTGTCAACAAGAGAACTGCCGCCGCTCTGGCCGCAGGCCTCAAGCCGATTGTATGCGTTGGCGAACTCAAGTGGGAACGCGAATGCAATATCACCGAAGAAGTTATCGCACGTCAGATTAAGCTCGACCTCTGGGCAGTTTCCAAGGAAGATGTCAAGAAGGTTGTCATCGCTTACGAACCTGTATGGGCTATCGGTACAGGCCTGACTGCAACTCCCGAACAGGCCGAAGAAGTTTGTGCATTCATCCGTGCCCAGCCTGCAAAGCTCTATGATGAAGAAACAGCACAGGCTGTTACTATCCAGTACGGCGGCTCTATGAACGCTAAGAATGCGGCTGAACTGCTCGCTAAGCCCAACATTGACGGCGGACTTATCGGCGGTGCATCCCTGAAGGCTGAAGACTTTAACGTGATTGTTCAGGCCGCAGTCAATGGCTGATTCACGTTTTTAAAACGTGTGAGTTGAAATAATGAAAGGTTGATTTCTATGTCAAAAAAACCAGTTGCTTTGATTATTATGGATGGTTTCGGCTACAATCCCGATTCCTACGGTAATGCCATCATGGCGGCAAAAACCCCGAATCTCGATAAATATATGAAAGAATGCCCTAATACCATCATCGGCGCATCCGGACTCTGCGTGGGTCTGCCGGATGGTCAGATGGGTAATTCCGAAGTCGGTCACACCAACATCGGCGCAGGCAGAATCGTATATCAGATGCTTGTGAAGATTTCCAAATCTATCGAAGACGGCGATTTCTTTCAGAATCCGGCACTTGTGAATTCTATGGAGAATGCTAAGAAAAACAATTCCGCACTGCATGTGATGGGACTGCTTTCCCCTGGAGGAGTTCACAGCCATATCACGCATCTTTACGGAATCGCGGAGATGGCGAAGAAATTCGGTCTGGAAAAGGTTTATGTCCATGCATTCCTTGACGGCCGTGATGTACCGCCGTCTTCTGCGGCTGACTACATGCAGGAAGCTGTTGATAAGCTGAATGAAATCGGAGTCGGCAAGATTGCTACCATCGCCGGAAGATTCTACGCAATGGACAGAGACAACGCATGGGACAGAGTCGAAAAGGCTTATTCTGCGCTGGTTTACGGCGAAGGCGTTCAGGAAACTGACCCTGTTCAGGCAATCAAAAATTCTTATGCGAATGAAGTCACCGATGAATTCATGCTCCCGACTGTTATCGATAAAAACGGCATGATTCAGGCAAATGACAGTGTTATCTTCATGAATTTCCGTCCTGACCGTGCCCGTCAGATTACAAGAGCTTTTGTTGACCCTGAATTCACCGGTTTCGAGAGAAAGAACGGTTTCTTCCCTGTACATTTCGTATGTATGGCGCAGTATGATGCTACTATGCCGAATGTCGAAGTTGCTTTCCCTCCGGAAGAACTGACCATGACACTCGGCGAATATCTGTCAAAATGCGGAAAGACTCAGCTCCGTATCGCCGAAACGCAGAAATATGCACATGTCACATTCTTCTTCAACGGCGGCGAAGAAAAGCAGTTTGAGGGCGAAGACAGAATCTTAATCAAGTCTCCCGATGTCGAAACTTTTGATATGAAACCCGAAATGAGTGCTTATGAAGTCACAGATGCCGTTCTGGAAGCTATCGAATCTGATAAATATGATGTTATCATCC
Source organism: Oscillospiraceae bacterium (assembly GCA_017483405.1). Taxonomy (GTDB): domain Bacteria; phylum Bacillota; class Clostridia; order Oscillospirales; family Ruminococcaceae; genus UBA3855. Next base: position 1,875 of record JAFUWP010000348.1, read on the forward strand.
TGAACTATGCAAACTGCGATATGGTCGGCCATACCGGTATTTTTGATGCCGCTGTTGCCGCTGTCGAAGCGGTTGATACATGTGTCGGCAAGATGGTAGATGCTATCTTAG
>JAFUWP010000349.1 GCA_017483405.1 Oscillospiraceae bacterium
AGGTCATGTTTCTGCGGTCGCTCCGGCAAACGCTCTGGAATTTTACGATTATCGGGGGAGTCTATAAATATTATGAATATCTGATGATTCCCTATCTGATGGCCGAAAATCCGAATCTCACTGCAAAAGAGGCCTTCGCCCTGTCGAGAGAAATCATGCTCGGCGATAAGAAAAATGCCTTTCTGCTGGATGTATCGCTGTTTCCGCTGGCATTGCTGGACGGCGCATCGTTCCGGATGATTTCGCTGTTCTTCCTGAATCCGTATAAAGAATGTCTGTTCGCGGAATTCTATGCCCAGCTCAGAGAGGAAAAAATCAGCCGGCTGACCCGTCCGGAACTCCTCATTGATGATTATCTGTTCAGCACATCGGGAGCGGATTCCTATCCGGATGCGCACTGTCCGACACCCCATCTCGAAAAGCATCGCTGGCTTTCGGCCGATTATGAAAAAAATTATACCCTCGAAACACTGGTATTATTTTTCTTTTTATTTTCCTTCATCGGATGGCTTTTTGAAGTCTGCTTCTATCTGGTGAATGAAGGGTCATTCATCAACAGAGGCACGATGACAGGGCCATGGCTTCCGATTTACGGAACGGGCGGATTAATCATTATCTGTCTGCTGAAACCCCTCCGCAAAAAGCCTTGGATGCTGTTCGCGAGCGCGTTCGTGATATGCGGTGCGCTGGAATATTTCACATCATGGATTCTGGAACAGGTCGCCGGCCTGAAATGGTGGGATTATACCGGCTATTTCATGAACCTTAACGGCCGAATCTGTCTCGAAGGGCTGACCGTGTTCGGCCTTGCCGGAGTCGCCGTCACGTACTTTATCGCGCCCGTATCGGATAATCTCCTGAAACTCGTTCCCGATAAAGTCCGGAAATTTCTGATTAAAATTCTTATGATTCTGTTCCTTGCGGACTGCGTATGGTCAGTCTTTCATCCGAACACCGGCAACGGCATTACGGAAGGATTCTATTAAACAAAAATCAGGCACACCGTTTTCCGGTATGCCTGATATTTTTTGAATTTACTGAACTGATGCCACAATTCTGCGGACACCGCGGGAGCTTGATTTTTCTTTCAGAATCTTGAAACTTCCCAGTTCGGCGGTAGAATTTACATGAGGGCCTGTGCAGATTTCTTTCGATACATCGCCGATAGTATATACTTTGACAATATCGGGATATTTCTCGATGAATTCATGTTCTGCGCCCATTTCGACAGCCTTCATCTTCTCGACAGACTCGAAGCTGACAGGCATATCCTGCTGAATCCAGCTGTTGATTAATGTTTCAATCTGGCTGATTTCTTCATCCGTCAGCTTGTGGTCGCAGTTGAAGTCAAATCTGAGCTGGTCTTCGGATACTTTAGAACCCTTCTGATGGGTATCGGGGTCGAGCACCTTCTTGAGCGCGGCATTCAGAAGATGCGTTGCCGTATGATGCTTGATTGTACCTTCGGAATCGTTTTCCAGACCGCTCTTGAGCACATTCTTCTCGATGGCTCTGCTCTTGTCCTGATGTTCCTTGAATGCTGTCCGGAAACCTTCGGTATCTACGGAATAGCCTAATTCTTCGGCCATTTCGACAGTCAGTTCAATCGGGAATCCGAATGTATCATAGAGATGGAATGCGACATCGCCTTCAATCTGCTTTTCCTGATTCTGTTCTTTCTTGGTGATGATTTTCCGGAATTCCTTCATGCCCTTTTCGAGCGTATCGGAAAATCTGTCACATTCTTTGGTGAATTCGTTCAGGATGAAATCTGTCTGACTTACCAGAAGGGGATAGGCTTCGGCATACACTTCATTGATATATACCAGACAGAGATTTTTCAGATTTTCAGTAGAAAGATTCAGACTTCTTGCATATCTGACCGCACGGCGGATTAATCTTCTCAGGATGTAGCCTGCACCGACATTCGAGGGAGTCAGTTTTGCTTCATCGCCGATGAGCATCACGGATGTTCTCACATGGTCTGCGATGATACGCATTGCCTTAGTCTGTTCCTTATCCGTTCCGTAGGTCAGGCCGGAGGCTTCTTCGATAAATGCGATGGCAGAAGAAAATACATCCGTCCGATAAACATCCTTTTCACCGTTCAGGAATGCGAGATTTCTTTCGAGTCCCCAGCCGGTATCGACATTTTTCTTTTCCAGCTGAGTAATCACACCGTCTTCGGATTTGCTGTACTGCATGAATACATCGTTTCCGAGTTCGGTATATTTTCCGCAGGAACACCCTGGACGGCAGTCAGGGCCGCATTTCGGCATATCCGGATTGATAAAGAACATTTCACTGTCAGGGCCGCACGGGCCGGATTCGAGTCCCCACCAGTTATCATCTTCGGGCAGGAAGTAGATGTTC
>JAFUWP010000350.1 GCA_017483405.1 Oscillospiraceae bacterium
CCAGCGGAATGCCTTTGCATTCGGCAGTCAGAATCACATCGAATTCGGGAGCTTTTGCGAGAAGCTGTTCTGCACTCTTAACAGTAACTTCGACATCAGAGAACATGATAAATGCGGCAATATCGAGCTTATCACTGACAGCGCATTTCTTTAATTTTCTGTCGAGTCCTGCAACTTTCATTTCATAATATTCAGCCATTTGAAAAATCTCCTTATCTTAGCCGAGAGACTGTTCGCCCCAGCCCATTTTCTTTCCTGCTACCAGATGGAAATGCAGATGCATCACACTTTGACCGGCATCTTCACCGCAGTTGTTGATAACGCGATAGCTTTCGATATTTTCCTGTTCGGAAACCTTTGCGATTGCTTCAAAAATCTTCGCTGCATACTGAGAATTATCAGCAGTGATTTTCTTCGCACAGCAGATATGTGTTTTCGGAACGAATAAATAATGCACCGGCGCAATCGGACTGATGTCCTTGAATGCGAATACAAATTCATCTTCATACACCTTTGCAGAGGGGATTTCCCCTGCGATAATCTTACAGAATAAGCAATCTTTATCCATGATAAAAGACCTCCTTGATAATATAAAAATATAATTTTATTCTTCTTCCAAATCCAGAATCATTTCATCAAACGCGTTGAAAGAATCCGCAATCCTGAAATTTTCCGGATTTTCCTGAAATTCATCCAGAAATTCATGACAGATATAATAAATCCCGTGATTTTTTCTATGAAAATAATAGCTGTCTCCGGCCTCATCCGCACAGAACGGAATGTAGTCCATCGGAATGAATTTATCCTGTTTCTGCCATTTGAGAAGCTTTTTCACCGTCAGAAGGTCTTCCTCCTCTCCGATAAGCGGATAGATTTCCGCCAGCAGACAGGCATCTTCCGAAATTCCGCATTCATCGAGCAGTCCGCCGTTCTGATGCAGATACAGCTTTCTTAATTTCTTAGGAAGCCGAAACTGATATTTTTCCTCAACAGCCTGAATTTCTTCTTCAGCAAGCGGTTTCTGACCGTCATATTCCAGATAGGTGAACAAAGCCATGATAAAAGCCTCCGTTTCTAGTATAGCAAATTTCCTGTCAAAAGTCAATCATCTGCCGGAAATTTTAAATCTTCGGCCTGAGTGAAATTTTCGGCTTGCGGATGAGCGTTTCAAACTGTTTCAGATTTCTGGACAATGAAGCCACCGGAAGGCCGACTACATTGAAATAATCGCCTTCGATGCCCCTCACCAGAAGTGAACCCTTCCCCTGAATGCCATACGCGCCGGCCTTATCGAACGGCTCGCCGGTATCCAGATAGGCATTAATTTCGGCATCGGACAGCGGATAGAATTCGACTCTTGTTTCCGTGGTAAACACTGTCGTCTGCGTGTTGTAATACAGGGAAACGCCTGTCATGACGGAATGCACTTCGCCGGAAAGTTTCCGGAGCATCCGGAACGCATCTTCGCGGTCTTTCGGCTTGCCCATGATTTCATCTTCCAGAATCACGACAGTATCACAGCCGATGACAATCGCATCCGGAAACAGCTTCGCGCAGGATTTGGCCTTCAAATCGGCCAGAAATGCCGCGGTCATCTCGACAGGCATCCCAGCCGGAAGGGTTTCATCAGCATCAACGGGACAGATTTCAAAATCATCCGTAACGAGCTTTAACAGCTCCTGCCGTCTTGGTGAGCCGGATGCCAGAATTATCTTACTCATTTTTTCAGCACATCCTTCGGGTCATAATCGGGCGTGAGCACCAGATTCTGATTTTCAGCAACTTCGATTCTGTATTGTTCCTGCCATTCTTCGGGTGTGAAATCCTCTACCGAAACGGAAACATGTGTCGGATTGCATCCGATGGCCTCAGTCAGTGCGGATGCCAGCTTTTCAGCGGCGATTTTCTTTTGTTCTTCGGTTCTGCCTTTC
>JAFUWP010000351.1 GCA_017483405.1 Oscillospiraceae bacterium
CGCGGTGTGGATACAGTCGGCAGTTCCGGTTATAACAGCTATCCGACAAGCTTCGCCGAAGTCGAAGCCCTGATTGACCAGCAGGATGAAAGTGACCTGTTCCATCGGAGCGAAATCACAACATGGTATACGCTCAATGACCCTGCACTGTATTATTATAACGGCGTGGCACAGTTCTCCTCTATGGCGAATGAAGATATTTCTATCTTTATCCGGAAAATCGGTCTGCTCGGCGCGGAAGGAAGTAACCGCTATTTCTACTGCAATACTTCTCCGCTGGCTAATCTTCTTCTGGATGTCAGATATATCATCGCCAGAGACGGCTACAGTGCGGATACGGTTTCCATGCATGAAGTCGCAAGCACCGAAAAATGCTCCATGTATGAAAATGACTATCTGCTCGGACTCGGATTCATGATGCCCGATTCTATGGCGGATTACGAACTTCCTGAACAGGATAACCCCTTCGAGACACAGAACGAACTGTTCCGGAATATCACCGGCGTAAATGAGGATTTGTTCACCCAGATTGATATTACACATGTCGGACATAAGGGCTTTGATGTCACCAGAAAATCCTACGGTTCGTATCATTATCAGTTACAGGATGATGCCGGTGATGAAAAATTCCTCAAATATAATTACACTACCGTCCAGACGGGCATGGCCTATGCTTATGCCAAAGTCAAGAACGCTGACCAGCTCGAAATCAGAGAAAATAACGGCGACCTGATTCATAAGTATAATATCAGCCGTCAGCCGTATATCACCCCTGTAGGCTATTTCGATGAAGGCACACTCGTCAATCTCAAATGCACCATGAAGGAAGAAGCAAAAAGCGGTGATGTCAATATCTATTTCTATCAGCTGAATGAAGATGTTCTCAAAAAAGGTTATGAAGCCATTCAGAACGGCGGACTGACACTCACCAGCTTTGCAGATACCAATCTTTCCGGAACAGTGAACGCCTCTCAGAATGGTATGCTGTATCTTTCCATTCCTTATGAAGAAGGCTGGAGCGTATGGGTGGACGGTCACAAATCGGAACTGTTTCCGGTGATGGGGGCTATGTCCGGTGTCAAACTGACTTCCGGAACACATCAGATTAGCCTCAAATACAGTCCGAAAGGTTTCACCTCCGGTGTGTTTATCGGCGTTATCTGCCTCGGCATTCTGATTTATCTGTACTGGTATGAGAAAAAACATCCGAAGACCGAAGAATCCGAAGAATCCGAAGAATCTCCCGAAGATACAGAACCTACAGAAGAAACCGAAGAACCCGAAACTCCCGAACCAAAGGAAGAACCCACCAATACAGCCGGTATCAGTTATATCGTGGAAGATGAACCCGAACTCCCGAAAACACCTTCCGGAACGGAATCAGAACGCGTGAAAGAACAGGACAGGGAAATTTTCGATTTTATTGATTCTTATTTCAATCAGAAAGAAGATTCCGCTCCTGAAAATGATACCCAGAAAGATGAGGAAACATGAGCGAATTAAGAAATCTGAAAGTTATCATGGCCTACCGCGGAACGGCTTATCACGGATTCCAGATTCAAAATAACGGCATCAGCGTGCAGGAAGTTGTCGAGAAATGTGTCTCTAAAGTCCTGAACGAATCCGTTTCGATTCAGGGATGCTCACGTACTGATGCCGGTGTTCATGCCAATCAGTTCTGCTTTTCGGTGCAGACACACAGTCAGATTCATCACAAAGGATTCGTGAGAGGAGTTAACGGCGAACTCCCGAAAGATATTTCGATTCTGTCATGTGAAGATGCTGAACCCGATTTTCATGCCCGTTTCAGCTGTAAAGGAAAAGAATATCTCTATCTGATTCATAACAGCGAGAGTAAAGACCCGTTCACGATTGATTTGGCCTGCCACTATCGGAGGCCGTTCCATCCGGAACTGGTGCAGGAGGCCGCACAGCATTTTGTCGGCACAAAGGATTTCAAAACCTTCTGCGCCGCCGGATGCGCCGAAAATATCAACACTGTCCGGACAGTTCACAGTTTTGAAATCCGTCCGGACGGCGATAAAATCAGATGCTATGTGCAGGGTGACGGCTTTCTGTATAATATGGTCAGAATCATGGTCGGAACACTTCTGGATGTTAATGAAGGCAGAATTCCGGTCAGTCAGCTGGATGAAATCCTCAATGCCCGAAACCGGAAACTTGCCGGACGTACTGCCCCTGCACACGGCCTCTATCTGAACAGAATCTTCTATTAATCTATCCGAAAGGAGATGGCATCATGGCAAATCTTGAAGATGTCATTCAGGCACGGCAGAGAAGAAAACGGCGAAAACAGCTGATTGCCGGTATTGTCATCTTTGCGGCCGTGCTCGCGGCACTGGTGATTCATTTCAATCGGGAGAAAATTTTCTCCTGACTGGAACAGATTAACAGTCAGCATTCCAATCTCAGTGCGGAAACAGACGGCGATTTTCTGCTGACGGTTTCCGGCGGTGTGGATTATCATGCCGAATTCCTGAATAATTATCTGTTTATATTATGCGATAAATATTTATATATCTATGATGCGGACGGCAAACTGCTCGACAGCCGGCAACATGCCTACAGCAATGCCGTGATGCAGACAAATCACGGAAAAGCACTGACATATTCCTTCGGCGGAACGCATTTCCGGATGGATAACCAGAAAAAAATGCTCTACGAAAATCAAACCGAACAGCCCATTCTGTTCGCCGTTCTGAACGATAACGGCTATACGGCTGTTGTAACTGAATCCGAAGCGTATGCCTGCCGCCTGAGCGTGTTCGATGCGAACGGAAAATCTGTTTATCATCGCGACTGCGTGGAGCGTCTGACAGATGTCAGCTTTACCGATGGCGGCTGTCTGTTCTCGACCATCGGGGCGGAAAACGGCGAACTCGTCACGATTGTACAGTCTGTCCGTTTCGATGACAGCGATGTGCAGTGGATAACCGAACCCCTCACAACCCTCTGTATGCATATCTATTCCCTGAAAAACGGCGGTGCATTTGTCATCGGCGACACAAAAGCCGCATACTATGACAATACCGGCGCACTCATCAATGTTTTTGATTATAACGGCACACTTCTCGATTTTGATTTCTCTGATGAACATGCCGCCGTCCTGCTCAAAAACGAAGAACGCCGGCAATCCGTGATGCTTCTCTTTTCGGATGAAACTGCTCCGCCGTCTTCGGTCACGTTTGAGAATATCTGTAAAACCGTCAGCATTCAGGATAATACCGTCTATCTGCTGGATAACGGCAGAATCCGGAGTTACTCTTTCATCGGAACGGAACTTTCCGTGCTCCGGATTCAGGATGTCTATGATAAAGTTCTTAAAAATGGAAAATTCTTCTATCTGCTCGGCTATGACAGGATTCAGAGAGTCAGTGTCAGCGGTGAATAAAAAATATCGGAATATAAAAGTTGACAAGTTACAAAATATATGCTATACTAAATAAAAATGAGAAAAATATTTTTTTCACGCAGGAAAGGATGAGAAAGATATGGTTTTATGCAGCAAGTGCAAAAAAAGACCTGCCGTTGTGTTTATCTCTGCCCTCAGAGGTGAGGAAAGCAAAAACGAAGGCTATTGTCTGGTATGCGCCAGAGATTTGAATATTCCGCAGGTTTCGGATTATCTGAAAAGTCATTATATCAATGAAGATGATTTGGAAGAATTCTCCGACCGCATGATGGAAATGATGCAGGAAGATATTCCCGATTTGATGGAAGATGAACTCAGTCAGCTCGGCAATGACGGTGCTAATAATGATGAGCCTGTCAACGGCACAATTGATGCGATGCCGAATTTCCTCCGCCATCTGTTCGGCGGAATGCCTGGTATGCCTTCTTCCGGAAAACCTTCGGCATCGAACGGCGACTTCCGTGAAAGCCGCGAAAACCGCCGGACTGAAAAAAATCAGAAAAAAGCAAAACCCGAAAAAGAAAAAGATTATAAATTCCTCAGCAATTACTGTACGAATCTCAGCAAGCGCGCCGAAAATAACGAACTTGACATAATCATCGGCAGAGACAGAGAAATCTCCCGTGCTATGCAGATTCTTTCAAGAAGAACCAAAAATAATCCCTGCCTGATTGGTGAACCTGGTGTCGGCAAAACTGCCATCGCCGAAGGCCTCGCCCAGAGAATCGCCGCTAAGGAAGCCCCCTTCCATCTGCTGGATAAGAAAATTTATCTGCTCGATTTAACTGCCCTCGTAGCCGGTACGCAGTTCCGCGGTCAGTTTGAAAGCCGTGTCAAGGGCTTAATCGGCGATGTCGTCAAGGCCGGAAATGTTATCCTGTTTATTGATGAAGTGCATAATCTTGTCGGTGCAGGCGATTCCGAAGGCTCTATGAA
>JAFUWP010000352.1 GCA_017483405.1 Oscillospiraceae bacterium
AAACTCAAGGAAGTCGCGAAAATTCATGTCTATGCGGATATGAATGGTTCTGTCGGTATATGATATAATAACAGATTTATTTTTTGAAGGAGTTGTAATCTGAAACATGGCTATCAGAAAGATTGTAACAAAAGAAGACCCCGTTCTGCGCGCTCAGTGCAGACCTGTCGAAAAATTCGATAAGAAATTATGGCAGCTGCTTGACGATATGGCAGAGACTCTCTATAAAGCACAGGGACTCGGCCTTGCTGCACCGCAGGTGGGAATCCGCCGCCGCATTGCCGTTATCGATGTCGGTGACGGCCTGATTGAACTCATCAATCCGGTGATTCTCAAATCCAGCGGAAAACAGCGCGATGTTGAGGGCTGTCTTTCCTGTCCCGACCAGTGGGGCTATGTCGTCCGCCCGAATGAATGCACCGTAAAAGCACAGGACCGCAACGGCGAATTCTTTGAAATCGAACTCAAGGAACTCGGCGCGCGCTGTGCCTGCCATGAAATCGACCATCTTGATGGTAAGCTGTTCTTAGATTTGGTTGATGAATTTGTCGAAATTTCCGAGGAGGAGTAATTGCCCCATGAAGATTGTTTTTATGGGAACACCTGATTTCGCCGTTCCCTGTCTGAAAAAATTAGCATCTGAAACAGAAGTTGTCGGCGTATTCACTCAGCCCGATAAGCCTAACGGCCGGAAAATGAAATTACAGTTCTCTCCGGTCAAGAAAACGGCGATTGAACATGGTATTTCCGTCTATCAGCCGACTTCGCTCCGGAAAGGCGAAGATGCTGAAAAAGCTCTCGAAACGCTAAAAAAAATACAGCCCGACTGTATTGTCGTTGCCGCTTACGGACAGATTCTCCCGAAGGAAATTCTTGAACTGCCGAAATACGGATGTATCAATATTCACGCGTCCTTACTGCCGAAATATCGCGGTGCTGCGCCGATTCAGCATTGTATCCTCAACGGCGAAAAGGAAACCGGCATCACTATCATGCAGATGGCAGAAGGCCTCGATTCCGGTGATATGCTCATGAAAAAAAGCCTCGCCATCACCGAAAATGAAACCGCTGAGGAACTTCATGACCGCCTCGCCGAACTCGGCGCGGAAATGATTCTTCCGGTTCTGGAAAGTCTCGAACAGGGGACAGCCACTCCCGAAAAACAAAATGATGCCGATTCCTGTTATGCATCCATGATTCGGAAAGAGATGTCTGCTCTGGATTTCAGCAAAACGGCTTCTGAACTGCACCGCACTGTCTGCGGACTGACCGGATTCACCAAACTCGGCGGAAAACGTCTGAAAGTCCTCCGCAGTCTGGTATGTGACGGAAAAGCCGGTGCGCCGTGCGGTTCGGTTATCGACAGTAAGAAATTTATCGTACAGTGCGGCGAAAATACCGGTATTCAGTTCACCGAAGTCCAGCTCGAAGGCAGTAAGCGGATGCCCGTCAGCGAATTCCTGAAAGGCAAGAAGCTCGAAGACGGTCAGCAGTTAGGCGAATGAAAAGCGCAAGAGCAACGGCAGTCAGCCTGCTGATGAAAACTTTTACAGAAAATGGCTATTCTAACCTTCTTCTGGATAAAACGCTTGCAGATTCCGGCCTTCCGGCGCAGGAAAAAGCCTTCTGTACGCAATTGTATTACGGCGTGACGGAACGCCTTCTGACACTGGAACATCTTCTGAAATGCTACAGTGACAGGAAACCCGAAAAGCTCGATATTCCGGTGAAATATATTCTGTATCTGGGATTTTATCAGATGAAATACTGTGATAAGATTCCGGATAGTGCCGCAGTGAATGAATCCGTCCGGCTTGCCGGACAGTTCCGTAAGAAAAGCGCATCCGGCTTTATCAATGCAGTTCTGAGAAAGTTTCAGCGTTCCGGAAAAGGAATCCCCCTAACCGGTGATAAATGGCTGGATATGCAGATTCAGTATTCCGCCCCCGTGGAACTTATCAAAACCGTTACCGAAGAACACGGCGAAGATTTCGCAGTCCGCTTTTTGGAAGACAGTCTTCTTCCGCCGCCGGATACCATCCGGCTGAATCCGCTGAAATCGGATACAGAGGCCTTACAGACACTGCATCTCGAAAAAATCGAAATGCTTGATAATGCTTATCAGATGCATATCGCAGATGTGCGCAGTACGGAAGCATTTCAGAAGGGATTATTTCACGTACAGGATTTAGCTTCGCAGTTCTGCTGTCAGATTCTTGACCCGAAACCTGATGAAACTGTTCTGGATGTGTGCGCCGCCCCTGGGGGGAAAACCTTCACTATCGCCGAAATCATGCAGAATCAGGGGAATGTCTATGCTTATGATTTGCATCCGCATCGGGTAAAGCTGATTCAGGACGGCGCAGAACGATTAAATCTCACCTGTGTGCATACCGGTGTGCAGAATGCGGCACAATATCAAAGTAACATGCCGGCCGCGGACAGAATCCTCTGTGATGTGCCCTGTTCCGGACTCGGAGTTATCCGCCGGAAACCCGAAATCAAGTATAAATCTCTTGAAAGTTTTGCATCCCTTCCTGAATTGCAGTATCAGATTCTTGAAACTTCCGCGAAATATCTCAAAAAAGGCGGAATTCTGGTCTATTCGACATGTACGGTTCTGAAACGAGAAAATCAGGAAGTCGTTCAGAAATTTCTGGAACATCATCCGGAATTTTCACTTGTGCCGTTTCCGGAATACGGTTCTGCATCGGGGATGATGACGTTTTCACCGGCTTATGCCGGATGTGATGGCTTTTTTGCCGCGAAACTTCGCAGAAAGGCAGAGTGATTGCTTTATGAGAGATATTCTTTCCATGACTCTGCCGGAATTGCAGGAGGCCGTGCAGGAGATGCATGAACCAAAATTCCGTGCATCTCAGATTTATCACTGGCTTCATGTCCGGAAAGTGACTGATTTTGCCCAGATGACGGATTTATCTTCGGCATTGCGCACAAAATTGCAGTCCGAATTTTGTATAAAAAGACTATTTACTGCAAGAAAGCTTGCATCTTCTGTGGATGATACTGTAAAATATTTATATACCCTCCCTGACGGACAGCATGTCGAAACGGTTCTGATGCATTATCAGCACGGCTGGAGACTCTGTATCTCCACACAGGTCGGCTGTAAAATGGGCTGTCAGTTCTGCGCTT
>JAFUWP010000353.1 GCA_017483405.1 Oscillospiraceae bacterium
AGCTCGGCGGAAAACCCAGCGTTCTGAATAACAGTGCCGATGGGGTACAGAGCAATCTGGTATTCTGGCAGAATACCGAAACTGCAACAGATTTACCCTGTTATGTGCAGAATGCCGGAACAGACCTCGAAGCCAAAATCGGGGTCAGCCTTGCCGGAAACATCAAAGAAGCCGTATTCGCACCGAACTGGACAGGCTCAGACTGCTTTATCTGTGATGCGATGGATTATACGATTGTCAATCGCGAAGGCAGTATCGTGCTGAAACGCGCCGGAGGTTATGCCTCTGTACTCGGTAACAAAAAAATGCTCCTGCTGGTGATTACCTGCATCCTGATTGCACTGGCCGTGATTGCGATTCTGGTGCTGGCTTTCCGGAAAAAGCCTTCTGATACGGAAAACAGCAAATCCAAAAAGAAAAAGCATCATGAGGAAGATGATGACGATGATGATGAATCTCCGGATGAAGAACTTCCCGAAGATGAAGAATAAGCAAAAGAAACAGCTCCCTGCCATCAGGGAGCTGTTTTTCCGTATCTGGCATAGAAGGCCTGAATATCCTCCGGCGAGCGGACTAATTCGGCATAATGGAGTTTTTTATCTTCGGGACTGTAAAAGCCGATAGTCGTTTCTCCGGTGCAGATACTCGATTCCGTGCGGATGTCCTGTTCTGTAAAGCCTTCCGGCAGAGGAAGGATTTTCTGTTTTTTCCGAAATAGTTTCATGATAAGTTTCATCTCCTGAGAATATTATAAATCAGAAAGCGGATTTTGTCAACAGAATCAAAATTGCAATAAAAAGAATTAAAAATGCAATTGCTTTTTTTTGAAAAATATGCTAAAATAAAAATAGCTAAAATTTATTCACAGAAAATAAATATTTTCGGGGGAGATTTTTTATGATAACAAAAAAATTATGGAAAAGACATCTTGCGGCAGTCTGCGCCGCAGTGCTCACCGTCATGCCGATGGCAGGGACTTCCTTACAGAAAGCCGAAAAAGTCAGTGCGGCCGGAAATCTGCTGGCATTCCCTGGGGCGGTCGGTGCTGGTAAGTATGCTACCGGCGGCCGCGGCGGCGAAGTCTATCACGTTACCAATCTGAATGACTCCGGTACAGGCTCATTCCGTGATGCTGTCAGCAAATCCGGACGAATTGTCGTGTTCGATGTCAGCGGTACTATCGAACTGAAAAGCAATATCCTCTGTCAGAGCAATGTGACAATTGCAGGACAGACTGCCCCAGGGGGTTCAGGCATCACGCTCAAAAATTACAAAATGGGTATGAGCGGTGATAATATTATTTGCAGATTTATCAGCTCCCGTCCAGGGCCGTATGCCTCGACAAGCTCCGGAAACGATGCGTGGGGCGGTGCAAAGGGTTCTAACTCGATTATCGACCACTGCTCTATGGGCTGGACTACGGACGAAAAATGGGGTCTGTATTCCAATAATGAATATTATACAGTTCAGTATTCCGTGTTAGGCCCTGCCGATTCATGGGGCGGACATTCCAAAGGTCTGCACGGATTCGGCATCATGATGGGCAAAGGCTATCTGACATTTGACCACAATCTGATTATCCACAATGTCTCCCGAAATTTCCGCGGTAAGGTCGAAGGTCAGGAAACTGCTGACTTTACCAATAATATCATTTATGACTGGGGTTATCAGACGGCCTACGGAACAATCGGCCATCTGAACTATGTCAATAATACCCTAAAGGCCGGCAACAGCACAACAGGCGGTTATCACTGGATGTATGTCGACAGCGGGACTAAGCCCGAAAACTTCAAAGTTTACTGCGCCGGAAATCAGATGATTATGCAGGACGGCTCTCTGAACAGCATCACTTATGATAACTGGTCAGGTGTGACCTTAAAGACGGCTATCGGCATCACGATGGATGATTTGCATAGTGATACCGCTTTCCAGACTATCGTGAACGGCGAAAATGTTTCGACAGCCACCACCTGCGAAAGCGCGGCGGATTCTTATCAGCATGTTATCGATTTCGCCGGAAACGGCATTTCTTCCGATAAGCGTACCGCCATCGACCAGCAGTGCGCCTACGAAACTGCCAACGGAACAGGCTCTTGCAGTGGTACATCGGCTTATGATTCCAGTCAGACCAATCTCGATAAATATAATATTCAGTGCGGTGTGACATATACCTATCCGTCAGCCGTTACAACAAAGGAAATCACCGATAACGATAATGACGGCATGGATGACGAATGGGAAGAACTCCGCGGACTGAATCCGCACGACCCGACCGACAGCAAAGGCGACTACTGCGGATTAGGCTATACCACTATTGAATATTATATAAATGACCTGAC
>JAFUWP010000354.1 GCA_017483405.1 Oscillospiraceae bacterium
CCTCCTGACTGTTCAGACAACAGTCACAACAACCACTACTACAGCATCCACCACAACAACGACTACTACCGTAAAATCCGAAGGGACAAGCACAACAGCATCCACTGTCAAGAGCAATTATGATATTCCGACAGATGTCAGAACAATGCTCGATAATGCCAAGCTTACCGCTGGTATCAGACACATTGATGTCAAAAACCGTCAGAACGGCCTGCCCTACACGACAGACCCCGACCTCAAGAACGGCATCACCCTGACTGATAAGGATTACGAAATCATCGAGAAATTTGCCGCTGAACACTTCACCGATGACATGACAATGTCCGAACGTCTCTACGTCACATGGTGGTGGATTCACTGCAATGTCGATTATGCTTATGCAGGTGCAAAATGGAATACGATTTCCGGTAAATCCTATGTAGATGCTATCTTCAATTACAAAATGGGTCAGTGCGTACAGTATAACGGCGCGATGGCCGCTGTACTCGCTTACTATGGCTTTGATGTCTACATGGTTAAAGGCTGGGTTTATCCGGCTACAAAATCCGGTCAGCACTACTGGACGGAAGTCATGATTGACGGCAAGAGATACTATGTCGAAACCGGCAACCGCGGAAAGAACGGCGACAAATGGCAGTATTTCTTCATCGATGCCGAAAAAGTAGACTATACCGCTACTACCTGATTCTGAATCACAAAAATATATCTGCTGTATGAATCCCATACAGCAGATTTTTTTGTCATATCAGGCCGACAATCTTTTTCATAATCATGAGGGAATCTGCCGAATCCGGCACACCATTGCCGTTCAGGTCAGCGGCCTTCACCTGCAATGCAGAAAGTTCTTCCTTTCCGAGTATTGCCTTATTGACGGTAATTGCATCCAGAATATCAACAGAACCATCCAGATTTGCATCTCCGAGAAGATATTCCGGTTCGGGTTCAGTAGTCGGCTGAGGGGTATCTTCGGCCGGTGTGATGGCAATCTTCCCGTCATTCCACAGAACAGAACCGCTTTCCGCATAATTGGTATTCGTTCCGTAATTGTACCATACATGCGTTTTAGAAGCATCCGAAGGCGATTCCGTCAGATAACGGATGGTATATACATCCCCTGCCTGCGCATTTTCCGGAATCTTCACCAGCAAAAGCAGGATATTGGAATTTTCATAATAATAAACCGATGTGCTCGCCCATGTCAGCCATGCATAACTATCCGAAGCCGGTATAATGGCACTGGACATATCCATCGAAATGGATTCTCCGTAAAGGTCAGCATAACTGCTCCTTGTCACGATGCTGAACCGACACCGGCTGTCTACATCAATGCCGAATTCCACGGCATTCAGATTGACATTCTGCGCAAGGCGGACAAATATCGGCACTTCATAATCGTTATCCTCTAATTTTGTCAGGCTGACATCTTTCTGGTCGATGGATACTGTAATATCAAACTTTGCGGAGGCCTGCACCGGAGCACTCACCGCACATACCGCAAGTCCGGAAACAAGCAGAGCTGTTTGTTTTTTCAGGTTATGTTTCATGTCTCGTTCTCCTTTTCTTTTTGTATTTCTTTTTTATTTTATCATAGATGACGGAAGATTGCAAGTAGTTTCAGAGATTTATTTTTTTCCAGCAGAACCGCCGGAGATTTCTCAAAAAATATTGACAAACCTGCCGAGCTGTGCTATAATATTCAAAGTATGTTATTTTTTTAACAAGATATGTTATTTTTTTAACAAAGGAGTCATGATTCATGAAATTAGAAAGTTTTAAAAGCATCTTCTCCAAAGCCGTTCTCTCCGGTATCCTGATTGGCATCGGCGGAACTGTCTATCTCGCAGTGGAAAATAAATATCTCGGAGGGTTTCTGTTCAGTCTGGGACTGTTCACGATTCTGCGATATGGTTTCGCTCTCTATACCGGAAAAGTCGGCTACATTCCGGAACGAAAGCCGATTTATCTGAGAGAAGTCGGCATCACTCTGCTGGGGAACATCATCGGCACGGGCATCACCGCGATATTGATTCGCCTTTCCCGAACTGGTGCGATTGTTCATGAAAATGCCCTCAATGCCATGCATACCAAAATGGGGGACGGGTTCGCAAGCCGGCTGATTCTGGGGCTGTTCTGCGGTCTGCTGATGTTCATCGCTGTCGATAACGGCAACCGGTGCAAAGCCGAAAAACAGGATATGTCCTTTGTATTCGGCACGGTTCTGCCGATTATGGTGTTTATCTTCTGCGGATTCAATCATTCTGTAGCGGACTGCTTTTATTTCTTTTCGGCGATAGATTCGCCGGAGATGGTTCTGTCAGGCATCGGCTATATCCTGACGGTTGTAGTTGGCAACGCGCTCGGCGGTATGCTGATTCCGCTGGGGATGAAGCTGTTTGACAAAGCTGACAAAAAAACCTCATAAATCAGACGAAATCGTTTATTTCTGCTGAAAACGGGAATAAACGATTTCTTTTATGATTTGACAAATGACAGATTTTATGCTATAATAGATTTGAGGTGAGGACAGCTATGCAGTATCTGGTGACTTTTTTAGAAGGAATTGTTTCGTTTATTTCCCCCTGTATGCTTCCTCTGCTTCCGGTATATGTCATGTATTTTTCCGGAAATCAGAAAAGCCGATGGCATACCCTCGCAAATGCCGGTGTCTTCGTGCTCGGATTCATGCTGATTTTCACTGCTATGGGACTGTTCGCCGGAACGCTCGGCGGTCTGCTGACGGCTCATGCCCTGCTGGTTAAAATCATCTGCGGAGGAATCATGATACTGCTCGGACTGAGCTATCTGGGACTGTTTCAGATTCCCTTTCTGAAAGGCTATTCCGGAAAAGTCGAAATTACAGGGCTGTTTTCTTCTTTTATGTTCGGGATTATCTATGCCGTGAATTTAACGCCGTGCATCGGGGTGTTTCTGGGTTCTGCGCTGATGATGGCATCCGTTTCGGCAAATGCCGGAAAAGGTGCTGTTCTGCTGATACTCTATTCGCTGGGGCTGGGGATTCCGTTCCTGATTTCGGCGGTATTGATTCATGAACTGGAAATGACATTTGATTTCATCAAGAAAAATTATCACATTATCAATAAAATATCCGGTGTATTTCTGATACTCGCCGGCATTGCCGTGATGATTTTTTTATAATCTTTGAGGAGAGACATCCATGAAAAAAGGTAAAACTCTGCTGATTTTATCCGCATTGCTGATAGTTCTGCTCGGCGGTGCAGGACTGGCCTATTCCCGATTAAGTACAGATACTGCTCCGGAAAGCGTTTCCGAAACGGAACAGATACAGGAAAATCAGGAATCACAAAATTCTGAACTGCCCTTTGCTCCGGATTTCACGTTTCTGAACGCTGACGGCGAAGAAATCCGGCTCGCTGACCTGACCGGAAAGCCCGTTCTGCTCAACTTCTGGGCGACATGGTGTCCGCCGTGCCGTGAGGAAATGCCTCATTTCGAGAAGGCCTATTCCGAATACGGCGAAACTGTACAGTTCCTGATGATGAACGAAACTGACGGCGTTCGCGATACTGTCGATTCTGCAAAGGAATTCCGCGAGGAAAACAGCTATACATTCCCTGTTTATTTCGATACCAAAGGCGAAGGCGCAAGAGCATATTCCGTGCTGTCGATTCCGCTGACGGTCTTTCTTGATGCCGAAGGCCGGCTTGTTTATCAGCATATCGGCGCACTGACCGAAGAAGAATTGTTCTCCATGCTGGAACGCCAGATAAATTAAAAAATGCAAACACTACAGAAAGGAGTGATTCCCATGCAGGAAATCATCTTGAAAATCAACGGCATGATGTGTTCCCATTGTGAAGCCAATGTCAAAAAACGTCTCGAAGCGTTCCCGAAGGTTGCCGAAGCTGTTCCCAGCCATACTGAAAATCAGGCTGTCATCAAGCTCAATGCTGAACTCACCGTACAGGAACTCGATGCCCTCAAACAGGCTGTCACCGATGCCGGCTATCAGATTGCCGATTAAAAAAAATTTCAAAAATTTCATGTATCATTTTGCAGATGCCGGATATACTATCTTCAGTTCCGGAACAAAATATTTTCACAAGAGGTATCTGCTGTTATGAACGAAATGAAGAAAAACTCCAATATCAAATGTACAGTTGCCCAGTGCCGAAACAACATGGTGACAGAAGACTACTGCTGTCTGGACTGCATTCATGTCGGTACGCACGAAGCTGACCCCACTGTACCAGAATGTGTAGACTGTAATTCTTTTGTCAGAAGAACTGACGGCATCATGGATTAACATCGGAAAAACCGGCTGTCTCTCCGCATTCTGCTGAGGGACAGCCGTTATTTTTTGGATATTCTGCACAAAAAAACTATCTTGAAAGAAAGCAAAACAGAGAAAGAATCTGCAAATTTTACAAAAACTATTGAGATATATCCAAAAATAAGTTATACTATAATGGGTAGATTTTTTATAAGCATATAAGGAGGGGTATTTTTTATGTCTGACAAAACTATGATTTTCTCTATGGATGACAATGAAGAACTGAAACTCAAGGAAACACTGGCTATCGTCTATGATGCTCTTGTTCAGAAGGGCTATAATCCGATTAATCAGATTGTGGGTTATATTCTGTCGGAAGACCCGACTTACATAACCACACACAACAATGCCAGAAACCTGATTCGCCATATCGACAGGGATGAGCTTTTACAGGCACTTGTCAAGTCGTATCTGAAACACTGAGCATATTTCAGGGCATTTGTGCATATACTGTTTCTGCGGTGCTTTCACCGCGGAATTTCACAGGAAAAGAGCGAATGTTTCATGAAATATCAGAAATTGCTGTTCTCCGGACTGATGTGTCTGACTTTGCTGATGTGTCCGTGCAGTGTAACGGCTTCGGCCGGTTCGGCTGTCGGCTACGGGCAGGGCGTACAGGTCAATCAGGAGAATATACCGCTCGGCGCGCTGGAGTTTGATGCACAGTATGCAAAATATGATGCTTATGCCACCACGCCCGACAGAAACAGAATCATCATCACATTCGACCAAGGCTACGAAAACGGCTACACAGCTCAGATTCTCGATACCCTGAAAGAAAAGCATGTGACTGCTGTCTTCTTCCTCACCGGCGATTATGCCAAGAAGGAAACGGAACTCGTCAACCGCATGATTGCAGAAGGCCATCAGCTCGGCAATCACGGCATGACTCACGCAAGTATTCCGCTTCTTGATGAACCGTCCGCACGGGAAGAAATCATGAGCCTTCATGACTATGTGAACGAAAAATATCACTATACAATGCAGTATTTCCGCTGTCCGTGCGGTGAATATTCCGAACAGGCACTGAAAATCATACAGTCCTGCGGGTATCGTACTGTCTTCTGGAGCGGTGCGCATGTGGACTGGCTAACGGACAAACAGCCTGACCCTGCACAGTCTCTCGAAAAACTCACATCCTCGGCACATGGCGGAGAAATTCTGCTTCTGCACTCGGTATCTTCTACAAATGCCGAGATTCTGGGCGAACTCATCGACCAGCTCCGCGAAAAAGGCTATACACTCTGAAAACAGCAAAACGGCAGGCTTAACAGAAAGCACTGCCGTTTTTGATTGCATTTTTCGCCTTGATGACGATATTTTTGTCATTCTCATACGTCAGAATACGGGAGGCATATCCAATATCCACCCACCGGATTTCGGAAATCTCATCTTCCTGCGGAGAAAAATTATAATTTTTCGCCCTTCCGATAAAATAAACAACTATCTTCTGGGTATCGCGTTTGGGCGAATAGGAAACTGTTTCCCGAAATGTCGGGTCAATCATCACATCAATCGCGGTTTCTTCTTTGATTTCCCTCACCGCAGTTTCTATCTCCGTTTCGCCAGCTTCGATATGACCTTTCGGAAACGACCAGTGTCCGCTGTTGATATGCCGGATGAGCAGAATTTCTATATTTCCGTGATGTTTTCTGTAGACAATCGCACCGCACGACTTTTCATGCCGCATCAACTCATACATTCCTTTCTTGACTGCCGGACAGTTTGTTATATTTGTTATGAATATTATAGCATATTTTATCTATTTTGTCCATATCTTTTTTAGCAGTTCTGAAAAAATTTTCCTAAAACTGTTTACGGAACGTGATTTTTGTGCTATAATAAAACTTAAGATTCTAAAAGAAAGAAAGGTGCTTTTATGAACGAACAGGCCAATACAGAAACACCTGCCATCAATCCGAAAAACCCGTTCCGGAACGAAACCGAATTTACAGATTATAATTCCGATTACGGAGAAATCGTTCCGCAAATCCGCATGGAAGGCTGTCAGATTCCATTATTTCCGAACCGCAGGGAAAAAAGCCGTATCCGGCGGTATGAAAATATTGTCGGCGGTTTTCTGCTGGGACACCTCGCACTGATGAACCTGCTGTTCCTGATACTCGGCGAAATCTTTATCTGGCTGGTATCGCTGTCTGACGGCGCGATAATGGAACTGCCCGAAAATTATCACTCTCTGGCATGGGAATATTTCACGGGAACGTCTTCCTATACCGCGATTATGATGCTCTGCATCGCCGGATGCAGTATTCTGGTGACATACTTCGGATGCAGGGCTACCAAAATTCCTATCTCGAATCTGTTTCAGACCAAAGATTTCAATTTCCGGCTGGCACTAAGCTATATCATGATAGCCCTGCTGATTCAGACTGTTACTGCATGGCTCGCAATCGGCATTGAGGAACTGATGGAAGGTGTCGGAATCGCATCTTATGACCCCGATTTGTCCGATATGCATGATGTGAAAAGTATCATGATGGATTTCATCTACGGCGTGATTGTCGCGCCGATTACGGAAGAACTTCTCGTCCGCGGATTTGTGATGAAAAATCTCTGCCGTGTCAGTCAGAGATTCGGCATCATCATGAGTGCATTTTTCTTCGGCGTATGGCATGAGAATATTCCGCAGTTTGTGCTTGCCTTTACTGCCGGCTGTTTCTTCGGCTATCTGACAGTGAAACATAATTCCCTGATTCCTTCGATTATCGCGCATATCTCCGTGAACCTCTGCGCCACAATCTTCGATATTCTGGATACCAAGCATCTCGATACGGCTTATGATGCCTTCAATATCCTCTATACCATGATGGTACTCGCCGGAGCAGTTCTGTTGATTAAAATGCTGATAACCGAACGCTTTCCGCGCTCCACTCCCGAACAGGCCGAACGCGGTGTCCGTGTGGCAGTCACCAGCCCCCTGCTGATGGGCGTGTTATTATGCCATATTGGTTCTATGGTATTCCTCATCATGGAAGAAAACATGTAACGGAAAATCCCTGTACTGATTTCATTCAGTACAGGGATTTTTTTATTTCTGATGCAGGGCATCACGCATCGTGAAAATCACTTCCTGCATGAGTGCCGCGGCTTTCTGATTTGCCAGAAGTTTCACTCCGATAAACGGCTTTCCCGTACAGGAATACAGAATTCTTCTGCCGTATCTCGCCGATAATGCCGCTATCTGTTCATTTTCAGGCATCTGGATGTAGAACTGTAATGTTCCGTTTCTCTGGGTGATTTCCGTAATCCCCAGCGAGGCCGCCGAATTCCTCAATAAAGAAACCTTAATCAGACCCAGAATTGCTGTCGGCGGTTCGCCGTAACGGTCGATTAATTCGTCAATCAGTTCGCTTTCATCGGATTCATCCCGAACAGTTGCAATTTTCCGATACATATCAATTCGCGATGCATCACTCTGAATATAATTTTCCGGAATATAGGCTTCTATCTGAATATCAACAGTACAGTTAGAAACTTTCTGAATCTTTTCGCCCTTGACTTCGGCGATGGCTTCATTCAGCATCTGCATATACATATCATAGCCGACTGTCTCTATATGCCCATGTTGCTGACCGCCCAGAATACTGCCTGCCCCTCGGATTTCCAAATCTCTCATCGCAATCCGGAATCCTGACCCGAACTGTGTGAACTCGCGCATCGCTTCGAGACGTTTCGCCGCGATTTCCGTCAGGACTTTATCTCTCTTGAA
>JAFUWP010000355.1 GCA_017483405.1 Oscillospiraceae bacterium
AGAGCTGACATCAATTTCGCCGTTATCTTCTTCGGAATTCCGATTCAGAAGGAGTACGGCCGTGAGCGCACCGCCCAGAATGACAAGTGCCGCAACCGCCGCGATGAGCGTTTTCACATTTTTAGACATACCCTGTTTCGGAGGATTTTCAATCACTGGTGCAGGAGTATCTGCAAAGAAGGTATCCATACCGGCCTGAGATTCGTCTGTTTCTTTCTGTTCAGAAAATTCTTTCTCACTCATTTGTTTCTTCTCCTTAAGAATACCATAATGCCGATAGCAATCACTGCCGAAGGAATCACGAAGATAACGATATGAATTCCGCGCATTTCCGCCGTTGTGATGGTGATTGTCTCATTCGTGAGATTCTTCGAGGCGATGACAAGACTATCGCCCTTTCCGGCCATGTTGTTGATGACAGTCATCAGATACTGCGCATTATTGTAAGAGGCATCCTGCATCAGACTGGAATCGCAAAGCATCGCCGAACCCAGTACCATGATATTGCTGTCATGAGTGACATTATCTTCGATATTTTTTCTGGATGAAACTGCCGCGATAATCTGCGCACCTGCCGGTGTTTTATCAGCTTCTTCGGTATTTTTTCCCATCTCACTGAGATAAACAGAATCGGAAGTTTTCAGCAGAGCACTTGTGATGCCGCTTGTTTTGGATTCCCATAACAGATTAATCGCACGGCAAAGAGGTGCGGCAATCGGGAGGGATGTGTTCGGAAGTCCTGCGCTGTAAGTATCTTCCGCAATTGTCGCTACCGGAACGGAAACCGCTCCCATACTGATGGATAATGCTACCTGCTGGGCGGCAGTTGCATCGCTTTCGAGTGCCAGACTGTTCGTCACCTGAATTCCCCATGTTTCAAGGAATTCATTCAGATTCGGCGTATCTGACTGCGTAAAGCTTGCGATATAAATCAAATCTTTATCATACTTGCCGTCATTATACAGAAATGCCGAAAGCTTATCGATGCCATTGGCCGTCAGGTCGATGACCGGTGCAGGCAGAAGAAGCATATCATAAGTTTCCGTATCGAATTCTGTAGTATATAAATCCACATCTTCGATATTATAGCCGTTTTTATAGAGCGTACTTGCCAGCGCATTGAGCGCGTTTCCGCTGAACTGCGCGTTATAGACGGCCTGTCCGTTTGCTGTCGAAATCACGCCGATGGTTATCGGGTCAGCATCGGTGATATTCATCAGGGCGGAAGTCAGATTCTGTTCGCCGGAAAAGCCGGTGATACAGTCTTCCAGTGACCCCTGATTAGCATAATAATACTGTGCATATTTCTGCTGGTCATAATCGAATAAATTACCGATTTTGACAACTCTCAGTTTCGATTCATCCGCGGCATTGGAGATGACAATATCGCCTTCTGTCAGCGATGCGGAATAATTCGCCTGATACTGATTCACCACATCCGGATTTGTGGACGGGTCAACATATCTCAGATGAATTTTATCCGTATACTGGGTATATCTTTCCAGAATTTCGGATACCATCTTGAGGGATTCACCGCTTGTCTGGAAATTCTTCTCCGCCATCAAGACGGTGAAATTCACATCCTGATTCAGTGTTTTCAGATAGCTGATGCTTTCTTCTGAAATCTCGAATTTGGCATCTTCTGTCAGGTCTAATTTCAGGGGATATTTTTCAACCAGCACATTGACCAGAACATTCACCAGAATCACGACTGCTACGACAACACATGTGATAGCTGTCGCAATACCGCCGTATTTGAGCTTTTTGCGCGCGGCAACGCTTAATTTTTTCTTTTCTTTCTTAGGTTTCTGATTGGTTTCTTTTGATGTTTCAGGTGTTTCGGGTTCTGTTTCCTGATGTTTTTCTAAATCTGCCATAATTTCCCAGCCTCCTTAACTCCAGCGTCTTTTCTCGAATACTCTCACGGTGAAGAAGTTAAACAGCACCGCCGTACTCAGATAAAACAGCACACTGGAAAGATTAAAAATACCACATGTGAATTCGTAATATCTTGTATAAAAAGACAGGTGATACAGCAGACTCTGAATCCAGCTGATATTCACAAACGAGGCAACCACATCAATCAGGAACAGCATCGCAAGGCAGACGATACCGCCGACTGCCGCCGCAACCTGATTTTCCGTCAGGGAGGAAACAAATAATCCAATTGCGATAAAAGCCGCTCCGACAAGCAGTACAGCAAGATAATTCGCAAACAGCGTCAGCCATGCCACCGTGCCGAACAGACTCAGAACCAAACCATAAACAAACACAATGCTGACAGCAATCACAAACATCGTCAGTGCCGCGAAATATTTTCCGAGTACGATTCCGGTCAGTGATACCGGCGCGGTCAGAAGTCCCTGTTCGGTTCTCTGTTTCTTTTCCTCACTGAACAGACGCATCGTCAGAATCGGAATCAGAAAAATACTGATGAAAAACAATGTGGAAAATACACCGGATAAGTTCGTTGAACCTATTGCAACATTATCCAGTGAAAAAAACAAGCCCGAAAAAATATAAAATACTGCCAAAAAGATATACGCAATACTTGACGAAAAAAATGCACCGATTTCTCTGCGGTAAATAGCTCCCATTATTTTCCGTCTCCCTTCCTGTTCTGATTCAGCTGGATATTTTCACCCATCGTAATTTTTAAGAAAATATCCTCTAAGGTCATTTCCATCGTCCGGAGTGTCAGAATATCCCAGTTATGCTCCCTCGCGATGCGGTTAATATCGCGCCGGATGTCAATCCCTGGTTCGGCTTCGATTTCATATTCATAGATACCTGGTTCGCGTTCCATATCGGCGCGGATGTACTTGATGCCTGACAGTGCTCTGACTGCCTGAAGAATTTCGGCGCGTTCGCCGTCAATTCTTGCCAGAATTCTATGGTCAGTTGTAACTTTGTTTGATAAATTCGTTGCAGTATCATCCGCCGCAACGACACCATGATTGATAATAATCACTCTGTCACAGACAGCCTGAATTTCACTCAGAATATGAGAAGATAAAATAACCGTATGATTCTTTCCGAGTCGTTTAATCAGCGTTCTGATTTCGACCATCTGTTTCGGATCGAGGCCGACTGTCGGTTCATCCAGAATCAGAACCGGCGGATTTCCGATTAATGCCTGTGCCAGTCCGACACGCTGTTTATACCCTTTCGACAGATTCTTGATGATTCTGTTTTCGACATCCGTAATTTTGCAGAGTGTCAGCACATCTTTCAGATGTGAACGTCTGGGAAGTTTGCATTTTTTCAAATCAAACACAAAATTCAGATACGAATGCACCGTCATATCTACATATAACGGCGGAATTTCCGGCAGATAGCCGATATAGGATTTTGCTTTCACGGGGTCTTCGAGAATATCCACGCCGTTGATTAATGCCTGTCCGGATGTGGATGAAATATAACCGGTAAGCATATTCATCGTTGTGGATTTTCCAGCACCGTTAGGCCCTAAAAAGCCCAGAATTTCACCGTCATTGACCGTAAAACTAATGTCATTGACGGCTTTTTTGTCACCATAATGTTTTGTCAGATTTCTGACTTCAATCATGAGGAATTCTCCTCTCCTTATTATTTCTAGAATCTACTATACTATAGCTATGTGTCAGTTCTGTGACAGAAAGCAGAAAATTCAGGATTGTAAATCTTTTGTCATTTGTTCGGTCAGAGCCTGTACAGAATCGAATTTCATTTCCGGCCGGATGAATCTCAGTAACCTGACGGATACCTGTTTTTCATACAAATCGCCGGAAAAGTCTTTTATATACGTTTCCGCAAGAGGCAGACCCTGATAATTGACTGTCGGTTTCATGCCGATATTGGTCAGCGATTTGTATTTTCTGCCGTCAAGAAGTTCTGTTTCGGATGCATAAACACCGAACTTCGGCACAAGCTGATTTTCCCGAAACCCCTGATTGATGGTCGGAAAACCGATGGTTCTGCCAAGCTGTGCGCCGTGTGTGACTTTCTGCCAAATCTGATAGGGCTGACCTAAAAATTGATTGGCTTTTTCGATTTCACCGGCTAATAATAATTTCCGGATTTCAGTAGAAGAAATTTTAATGCCATCTTTCAGAACATCATCAATCACATACACTTTGAATCCGAATTCTTTCCCGAACTGTTCCAAATCATGAACATCACAGGAGGCATGTTCTCCGAACCGGAAATTTTTTCCACAGCAGACATCAACTGCATTCATGCCATGATGCAGAATTTCCTTCGCGAAGGTTCTGCCGTCCATGTTCCGCATTTCTGCGAATGACGGACAGTAAAACTGCGCAATTCCGCATTGTCTGATGATTTCACAGCGCGTTTCAAACGGATAGAGATACTGTGCGCCTTTTTTGGAAACGGCATCCTCCGTCCGGAATGTGAATACACAGGGCAGTTTTTCCAGATGCATCACAGCATCAAGCACTGCGCGGTGTCCCAGATGTACGCCATCGAACAGACCGAGTGCGACCGCTGTCGGCGCATGAAACAGCTGATTCATACATTCACCTCTTTCGGCTGATAGAGATTGCGTTCAATTCTGAGTAAATCGTTTTTGGAATCGACAAGTGCCGTTCCGAGAAATCCGTCCGGCGTTCCGTAAACGGCATACCTGATATGCTGTTCCGTCAGCTGTTCTCTGAACTGAGACAAACTCATCTTCACACCGTTGCGATAATGCACCGTCTGTTTCTGAGTCAGAACTATTTTCGGCAGTGTGCTGAATGCTTTCTCGATGGGAATCAGGATTTCTCCGATTCTGTTTTCATCAGCGAATTTCTGAACTTCTTCCAGAGTATAGCATTCATTCAGGGAGAATCCGCCGGCGAATCCTCTCCGGAGTCCCGTCATGACAGCACCACATCCGAGTGCCTGCCCCATATCATGAATCAGCGTTCTGACATACGTGCCTTTTCCGCAGTGAATTTCAAGTTTTCCCGTTCCCGTCTCCGGATGGAATACGGGACAATAAACAATTTTAACCAAAACGGGGCGGGGCTGACGTTCGATTTCTTTTCCTTCCCTTGC
>JAFUWP010000356.1 GCA_017483405.1 Oscillospiraceae bacterium
TCTTAGCGGAATACTATATCAGACGGGGCTGTTCGGACAGAATGCGGCGCATCTGCTGTCGAGTCTTCTGATGGATTTTCTTGATAAATCAGTTTCTGTTCTGCTGGTGCTTGGCATTGTGCATCTTCTGCCGGAGCAGATGCATCAGTTTTTCAGCTTTATCGGATGGATGCAAGCACCTCTTTCAGCGGAAGATTCCGCCGCGGCGAAAAAGCTCAGTTTCCGAGTGATGTCTCTGCGGACGAAAATTCTGCTTGTACTGACGATTTCGCTTGTGACGGTATCTGCCGCCGCAACCGGTATCAGCGTGATACTTTACAGGAATGCTCTCATAAAAGACCATACCCGACTTGCCGAAGGAACTGCAAAAATCGCGGCCGGTACGCTGGACGGAGATAAAATTCAGCAATATCTTAAAGAAGGAACATCCGCCTCGGGCTATGCCGAAACTGAACAGAAACTTCGGGAAATTCTGCTCAGTTCGCCGGATATTGCCTATCTGTATGCCTATCAGATACGGGAGGACGGCTGTCATGTCGTTTTCGATATTGATACCGAAGGAATGGAAGGCACAAATGTAGGAGAAGTGATTGCATTTGATGATGGATTTCTTCCGTATCTGCCGGCACTGCTGGCCGGTGAATCTGTCGAACCGGTGATTACGAATGATTCTTACGGATGGCTTCTGACAGCATATAGTCCGGTTTATGATTCTTCCGGCACATGTGTCTGCTATGTCGGAGCGGATGTCGAAATGAAACAGATTAATGCTATCGAGCGCAGTTTTCTGGCAGAGATGCTATCACTGTTTCTGGGATTTTTCATCCTGATATACGTATTTGTGAGCTGGCTAATAGAATATCACATCATTCTGCCGGTGAATTCCATCGCGATGAGTACCGGCGCATTTGCTTATGACAGCGAGAAAACCCGTGAGGACAGCATTGAGCATATTCATGAACTGAATATTCATACTGGTGATGAAGTCGAAAATCTGTATCTTGCAATTACGAAAACTTCCGATGACAGCATGAGATATGTGGCCGATGTGCAGAAAAAGACCGAAGAACTCGCGCAGATGCAGAATGCCTTGATTCTGGTGCTTGCCGATATTGTCGAAAGCCGTGACAAGAATACCGGTGCGCATGTCCGGAAGACTGCCGCTTATACAGAAATTATCCTGCATCACATGCGGGAGAAAGGCTATTATGCTGATAAGCTGACAGACAGTTATATTTCTGATGTTGTGAATTCCGCACCTCTGCACGATGTCGGGAAGATTCAAGTACCTGATGCCATCTTGAACAAACCGGCAAGACTGACAGAGGAAGAATTCAAAATCATGAAAGAACATACAACTGCCGGACAGGAAATTCTTTCGCAGGCGATAGCACTCGTACCGAATTCCGGTTATCTGGATGAAGCGCGGAATCTGGCGGCATATCATCATGAAAAATGGGATGGTACGGGTTATCCTTACGGTATCGCCGGAGAAGATATTCCGCTTTCAGCGCGCGTGATGGCTGTAGCGGATGTGTTCGATGCACTTGTTTCAAAGCGGAGCTATAAAGAGCCGTTCAGTTATGAAGATGCTGTCAAAATCATCAGAGACGGTGCTGGAAAACATTTTGACCCTCTGATTGTAGATGCTTTTCTCAGTGCGGAAGATGAAGTTCGTCTGGTAGAACAGCGGTTCAGTCAGATGACGGATGATTCCGGCTGTTTTCAGAAGGAAAGTTAATATATTTTCAAAAATTCCTGCCTGTCGGATACGGGCAGGGATTTTTTTATCTGCCATCATCAGGAACGGAATTATTTTTGAAAACAGCATTGACTTTTCATCAGATTTCTGGTATAATAAAAAAGTATTGAAATTTTATGATATAGGAGGCTTGAAAAAAGCAGTCATGAATGAAAGTTACAGCATAAAAGATATTATCAGCCTGATGCTAAGTAAACTCTGGCTGTTGATTTTGTTTTTGATTCTTGGCGCAGCTGGTGCATTTGCCTACTCACATTTTGTCATGCCGGTGATATATGAATCTTATACTTCCATGTATGTCCGCAGCAGTGATAAAGGAAGCAGTTCGGCAGATATTAATCAAGGCGAACTGACTGCCTCACGTTCGCTTGTCAGCACTTACATCGTTGCGCTGAAAAGTAATTATGTTATGGAAAAAGCCGCAGAAAATCTTGAAAAAGAATATCCGCCGGAAGTGCTTGCTGAATATTTCAGCATGACTGACGGAAAAATTTCTCTCAAATCTCTGCGGAGCAAAGTTTCAATGTCATCCGTTGAAAATACCGAAATCTTGAAAATTACAGCCTCCACCAAGAATCCGGAAATTTCCGCCGCTGTCTGCAACAGCATCGCAGAGGCCGCGCCTGCCTGTCTGATTAAGATTGTCGGTGCAGGTTCAGTAGAAATTATTGATGTCGCTGACCCTGTTTATATACCAGTTTCCCCGAACAAGCCGAAAATTGCCTTAATCGGCGGAATGGCAGGGCTTTGTCTTGCGGCTCTCCTGATTTTCCTGATTGATTTCTTTGATAATTCCGTCAGACTTTCCGAAGCCCTGACAGATAACTATCAGAAAGCAGTATTCGGTGAAATTATGCATTTCGGAACGGATAATAATTCCAAAAAATCCGGAAATACTGATACTCATCAGACAATTCTTGATTCCAAAACGGACTTCAATATTATTGAAAATTATAAGTCCATCCGTTCCAATATCATGTTTGCGCTTTCCACAACGGACAGAAAAGTGCTTGCAATTTCGAGCGCGAATCCCAGCGAGGGTAAATCTTTAACCACTGCTAATATCGCGCTGGCATTTGCCCAGACGGAAAACAAGATTCTCCTGATTGATGCCGATATGAGAAAACCTGTTCAGCATAAAATATTCAATCTGAGCAATAAGAAAGGTCTTTCAACAGCCATCGGCCACATGAATCCGCTGGAAGAATCCATTCATCGGAATGTATATCAGCATCTGGATGTAATGCCTTCTGGGCCTATTCCGCCGAATCCTTCTGAAATGCTGGCCTCTCAGCAGTTTGCGGATATGCTGGCGGAACTCGAACCGCAGTATGATTATATCCTGATTGATACGCCGCCTATCAATGTTGTGAGTGATACGCTGGCAATGGGTAAGGCGATTTCCGGACTTCTGCTGGTTGTCCGGTATGCGAAAACCACATTTGAAGAATTACAGGATTCCATCAGTCATGCGAATCTGTCGGAAATCAATCTGCTGGGTTTTGTGCTGAATGACATCTCCCGAAAGGGGAGCGGACATTATTATAGTTATAAATACAAATACAGATATAAATATAAAAATTATGAATATCAGTACACCAGCCATTCACCGGAAGAAAAGCTTGAAACCGCACCAGTGCTGTCATTGAAGCAGGAAAAATCGGCGGAACAATCTGAAGCTGTTCCGGCAGAAGAAGTCACTGCTGAACAGCTGGAAACCGTTCAGGCAGAGAAAGTCACCACTGAACAGCCGGAAACCGCTCCGGCGGAAGAAGTTACTGCTGAATCGCAGGAAAAGCCAAATTCTGAAGAAAATGAGTGAATCGTATGTTCATAGATTGCCATTGTCACATTTTACCGCAGATAGATGACGGTTCGGAAAGTACTGAAATGTCATTACAGATGATAGCACTCCAGCATCAGCAGGGAGTGGAGCGTATCATCGCAACACCGCATTTTTATGCGCATCGTGAAAAATCGGTTTCGCATTATCTGGAAAAACGTCAGAATGCCTTTCAGAAGGTTATGTCCGCGAATCCGGCCGTTTCGGACATCCGGCTTGGTGCGGAAGTCGCAGTCGAGCACGGGCTGAGTCAGCTCCCCGATATTGAAAAGCTTGCTTTTCAGGGAACGAAACTATTTCTTTTTGAATTTCCTTACAGTGTCTTTAATCAGCGATATATTGAAGAAATCTACAATATCTGCAACGATTATGGATTTACACCTGTGATAGCTCATCTGCATCGGTATCTTGAGTATTATACGAAATCAGAAATGCAGAAAGTTCTCGAAATGGATGCGATATTTCAGTTCAATAACGAAGCGTTCGGAAATTTTCGGGAACGGAGTTTCTGCAAGAAAATTCTGAAACAGGGTTATCGGGTGATATTCGGCAGTGATGCGCACAATCTGACAAGCCGGAAACCGAATTTCGATTTACTTGCTAGGAAAGCAAAACCGGAATGGATTGAAAACGCAAATCAGATTTTGCGTATATCCGGATGATAAATCAGAAACAGGCAGTTTTCTCTGCCTGTTTTTTTGTTCTGTAATCTGAAAAAATTTCCGTTTGCTATTGCAAGATTCCAGATTTTGTGGTATAATGAGAATGTATCTTATCCGGCATCGGAAAGGTAACATTTTCAAAAGGAGAAAATTTATGAAAAATACGGTTTCCACTTTGCTGAAACAGAAGCAATCCGGTGATAAAATCACGATGCTTACTGCTTATGATTATACTACGGCGAAGATAATGGATGAATGCGGAATTAATGCCCTGTTGATTGGCGATTCTCTGGGCATGACTATGCTCGGCTATGAAAACACGCTCCCTGTCACGATGGAAGAAATGATTCATCATACAAAAGCTGTCGCGAGGGGGGCACAGAATGCCTTTATTGTGGCAGATATGCCGTTTATGAGTTATCAGGTGAATGCGGAACAGGCGGTTCTGAATGCAGGACGACTCATCAAGGAGGGCGGTGCTCATGCCGTCAAGCTCGAAGGCGGTGCAGAAGTTTGCAGGCAGATTCGTGCAATTGTGAATGCCTCAATTCCGGTAGTGGCACATCTGGGGCTGACTCCGCAGTCGGTGAACGTATTCGGCGGATTCAAAGTACAGGGGAAAAGTCTGGAGAATGCCAGAAAACTGATTGATGATGCCTTAAAGATTCAGGAGGCTGGTGCATGTGCAGTAGTTCTGGAAGGAATTCCGGCGAAACTTGCTGAAATCATCACTAAGAAATTAGAGATTCCTACTATCGGGATAGGTGCAGGAAACGGCTGTGACGGACAAGTTCTTGTTTATCAGGATATGATGGGCATGACTTCCGGACATACGGCCAAATTCGTGAAGAAATTCGCAGAGGCCGGCGAACTCATGCGCAAAGGCATTGCAGATTATATTACAGAAACGAAATCCGGCGCATTTCCGGCCGAAGAACATACTTATTCGATAGAAGAAACTGTTATTAACGAAATTATCAGGGAGGAAAAGAAATCATGAAGATTGTCAAAACAATTGCCGAAGTCCGCGCACAGGTGAAGGAATGGAGAGCACAGGGACTGACAGTCGGTCTTGTTCCGACTATGGGGTATCTGCATGAAGGCCATGCGAGCCTGATTGATGCCTCTCATCGGGATAACGACAGAACAGTCGTATCTGATTTTGTAAATCCGATGCAGTTTTCTCCTTCGGAAGATTTGGAAAGCTATCCGCGCGATATTCAGCATGATGCCGAACTTGTCGAAGCTCACGGCGGAGATTTGATTTTCCATCCCGAACCGGAAGAAATGTATCACAAAGGATTTTCTTCTTTTGTGGATATGAGCGTTCTGACGGAGGAACTTTGTGGAATCAGCCGTCCGATTCATTTCAGAGGAGTATGTACAGTTGTCTCGAAGCTGTTCAATATCGTACAGCCTGACCGTGCTTATTTCGGAAAGAAAGATGCCCAGCAGTTAGCGGTTATCCGGCACATGGTCGATGATTTGAATATGAATCTTGAAATTATCGGCTGTCCGATTATCAGAGAAGATGACGGCCTCGCGAAAAGTTCCCGTAATACGTATCTGAATGATGCTGAACGGAAAGCCGCTCTTGTGCTGTCGCAGGCGGTTACTATCGGAACGGAGCTTGTCAGAAACGGCGAAACTGACTGTAATGTTATCCTGAATCAGATGAAACAGCATATTCAGAGCGAACCGCTTGCCAAGATTGATTATGTCAAGATGGTGGATGCCGAAACCATGCAACAGATTCCAGTGCTTGACCGACCGGCACTCTGTGCGATGGCCGTCTATATCGGAAAAACCCGTCTGATAGATAATTTCTTTACAGAAGATATATAAATAAAATCACAAAGGAGGAAACCCTGTGCAGTTATCCGTACTGAAAAGCAAAATTCACCGAGCTGTCATCACGCAGGCGGAACTGAATTATGTCGGAAGTATCACCATAGATGAAACGCTGATGGAGGCCGCTGGAATTTATGAATATGAACATGTTCATGTTGTGAATGTCAACAGCGGAAGCCGCATCGAAACTTATGTCATTGCCGGCGAAGCCGGAAGCGGAACTATCTGTCTGAACGGTGCGGCGGCAAGAGCCGGCCAGAAGGGGGATGCTGTCATCATCATGGCTTATGCATCGGTGACACCCGATGAAATGAAGGAACATCGTCCGAAAGTAGTATTCGTAAACGATGAGAATCAAATCATCCGCACGGCGGATTATGAAAAACACGGCAAACTGATATAAAAAAATGCTGATACAGAAATTGAAATCTGTATCAGCATTTTTTAAAAAACATATCGGAGTGAAATCAGGATTCGTCAGATGAAAAGTCATTAAACCATTCTGAGAATCCGGTGGGCTTAAAAATAAACTTAAACATTGCCGATTTCATGTTAGATTGAAGATTACTCCAATAATAAAGATTTGGATTTTCTCTGTAGAATACCGCATAAGAATAGAACATATCTATTGCAGAAATTTTATTGCGTTCGCTGGTGCGATGCTTAAGGGCGGGATAGAAATCATTTCTGATTTTTTCAAGTTCTTCTTCCTTGAACTTACTGGTGTACCCTTGGTCTGAGAAGACAGAGGCTGAATCCTCTATATTTCCGCTTGACATTCTTTCCAGTGCATCAATCATTATGTCAAGGTTATCAGGATATTTCTCATAGGATGCTGGTCCATATTTCTGTGCTAAATGAATAGGAATCGCTTTAATGAAATCCTCAATAAAAAATTTGGGATATTTGTCTAGCTGATTAGAATCGCGCAGAGTATACCATAAACAGATAGGGGGATAAATTCTCTGTTTCAATTCTTTAAAATATTCTTCATATTTAGCTCTTGTCTCACCTTCAGAATTTTTGACATATTCCAGAAAATCAGAGGCCATTTCTGAAAGCTTGCGATTATAGTTAAATTTCTGTTCGCAGAAATCCAGATAAGAATGAAATCCTGAAAATTCTGATGGAATTCCCCCTTCTCCGCGATGCTTTTCATTAACATAAATTTCGAGAGCACCAGAAAGCTTATAGATGTCGTCTTTCGGTAAGTTGTACAAAAGCTCGGATATATTGCGGCGGATAGAGCCATTCGGATGATACTCCCATTCTCCTACGCGATGAATTGCATATAAATATTGTTTATACTCACGGCTTGTCATATACTCAAGTCCTTTCTTAAAATTATACAATTATTATATCATAACACTCTGCGATTGTCAATAGTCCTTTCTTAAAATTATACAATCATTATATCATAACACTCTGCGATTGTCAATCCATGTCAGAATAAGCTGGTAATTCCGGCATGATGCATGAAATCATACAGTTCAAGAACATCCGCAGGCGTGAAATGCTGAAATACTTTTATCAGTGATTCCGGCAAAAGTCTGACGGAATGCAGATTACTTCCGGAAACTTCCGCAAAGAAGATGCGCGGAAGTTCTTTTTCTGCAATGCGGCGGATTCGCTTGGGAGATAATTCATCTCCGGCCAGACAGCGGAAATTCAGACGGTCTGTCAGTTTCGGAATGGAAATGAAAGTGGGACTGTCACGCAGAAGGGCAAGCATTTTCTGCAACAGGCAGATAGAATAGACTTCCGCCGGCTGAATACCGGAATCTTTATTCAGCAGAGCAGGATATTTTGAAAAGAAAGTTTTCAGATGATTTTGCAGTTCCGGTGAACCTTTTCTCTGTTGATGCATTGTCTGCATAGTTGTCAGAAGATTCCGTGTCAGCAGAACGGAACGGATTACAGTTTCATCTTTTTTCAGAGTATGGAGCAGTTTTCCGTCATCTTTTTCGCAGGTCATAGCGTAGCGGCTGTCGGCGACTTCGAGCAGATGATTGACTTTATCTCTGGAAATGGGAATTCCGTGCTGATAATGCAGACATTTCCAGATTTCAGGGGAAGTCATCGGCTTTTCATGATTGCAGAGCAGAGCAATCGTCATTAAGTAAGAATCATAATCGGGCATAAACATACCGCCTTTCAGAATTATTCTAAAAAGCTTATAAATTATTTCGATATGAATTCCGAGGTTATAAATTTTCAGGTTATTCTGAAAAATAACGGAAAAAATTAAAAAACAGCCTGAATTTTTTTAAAATTCAGGCTGTTTTTATATTTTGAAGAAAATTTTATCAGGTTTTGAGAAATTTTTCAGAATTCGGATGAAACGGAATATGACTGTGATATAATTGAAGCATCATTAAAGAAGACCAGCTAAGAAA
>JAFUWP010000357.1 GCA_017483405.1 Oscillospiraceae bacterium
AGTCTGTCGGAAATCGTTTCGGAAGTGCATCCGGTGCAGAGCAGAAAGAGACTTATCACGGAAAGTTTAAGAATTTTCATACGAATACTCCTTTTTGCGGATGCTCCGGAGAAACTGCCGTGTTCTGAGAATCAGCGGAATGATAACTGTCAGTACAGGCAGTGCCCAGAAAATCATATTTTCCAGAACCGCGCTTTTGAAGAAATAGGCCAGAATCAGCATAAAAATCAGCGATACCGGAGCAGACCATTTTTCCGTGATGGGATACATCTGTTCTGAAATATGCTCAACAATTCCGGTTTGCAGAGTCGTATGCATGATGTGGAGCATCACGAACACCAGAATATATAAAGCATCGGCTCTCTGCCCCTGTAAGGGCTGGGAAAGTGCCGTCAGGGTAAAAAACGGATAGCCGTTGAGATAAATCAGTCTGCCTCCGGCGGAAATGCTGAAAAATAAAATCAGGATGCAGAACAATGCCTTTGCGATTAGATAGACATTTACGGCGATGTTTTTATGATTCCGGACGGAATCGGCCAAGACCCATACAGCGGCGAGTTCACCGCTAAGAGAAAAATACGTCCGGATGCCGGACAGGAAATTATCTGTCTCGAAGGAAATCCGGCTGAGGTCAGCTCTGCGCCATGCGCCGAGAATCAGCACGATGACGGAAATCACAAATAAGCTCATCACGATGGGCGCGGCTCTTGCGGTAGCTCTCAGGCCGGCGGAGCTGGTATAAAAACAGGTCAGTGCTATCAGGACGGATGCGGTCAGCTTTCCGGATGCCGGCAGAAGCTGAGGCGGTGCGGCCTCCCATAGCTGACAAAATCCGTTTGCGCCGCATATCAGAAAAAATAAAATATAGAGAATCCCCAGAAATTTATGATTCTGTATCTGATGCGTGAATGTGCCCGAATGGAGTGCCAGCATCGGCAGACAGAGCAGAATCTGCATGAGGCAGGCCGCCGCGGCCGAAATCATCTGACTGTTGCCGTAAAGCGAGGGAATACATATTACTGACCACGCTCCCGATAAGAATAAAATCGCGGCCAGCTGATGATTATGAATTTTGCTCATGATATTCCTCCACGGTGAAATTACCTGACTGCATACGATGGAAATTGACTCTTGTCGCGACATCGCGCATCGCACGGCGATAGAACGGCGCGAGGGGAGCTGTCGCCGGAAAGCCGAAGGTTTCCGTAGCGCAGAGATTATACAGGACAGCCATCCCCAGCAGGCCGATGCCGAATAATCCCCATAACCCTCCGGCGAGGATGAATAATAAGCGCATCACGGTAATAGGGGCATTGAGGTCAGGGGTGACAAATCCGGAAATCACCGAAATTGCTGTCATCGTCAGCATCGGGGTGCTGATTAATCCTGATGATACTGCCGCATCCCCTATGATTAATCCTGATACGATACTCACCGCACCGCCGACAGATTTCGGCAGACGAAGACCGGCTTCGCGGATGATTTCATACATAAGAAGGACAAAGATGGTTTCGGTCGGGAGTGACAGAGGGGCTTTTTTTTCGGCATCGGTCAGAATCAGAATTAACGTGCTGTTGAGCAGTTCCGGATGATGCATACTCACGGCGATATATAAGGCCGGAAGAAGGATGGCCGTCAGAAATGCGCCGTATTTCACCCATCGGCTGAAAAATGCATAATAGGGCTTGTGATTGTAATCATCCAGTGTCTGGAAGTTTTCGATAAACAGTTTCGGAATCACCAGCGCGAATGGTGTGCCGTCAATCAGCAGAACGACTCTGCCTTCGAGCAGTTTGGAACAGAGTACATCTGGACGCTGGCTCAGGCTGACACTGTCAAACAGACTGCCTCTGCATTTTTCCAGAAACGGCTGTAAATATCCGGAAGATAAGACTGTATCCAGCCGGACGGAGGATAGTTCTTTTTTTATCTGCCGGAGAAACTGCGGAGGAACTCTGTCTGTCATCCAGCAGAGACAAATATCTGTCTGGCTCAGATTTCCGGCTGTCGAAAGCTCGAATTTCAGGAGAGGGGTTTTCATCCTTCTGCGGATGAGAGACATATTTGTCCGGACGACTTCGGTCAGGCCGTCATGCGCCCCGTAGAGATTGGCTTCTCCGGAAGGTTCACTGACACTGCGCTTATCATAGCCCTGTACGCCGTAAGCAAGCGCGGTCATCTGGCCGTCTGCCAGCAGAACCGCGAATCCGGAATATAACAGCCGGAATAAGTCTTCATAATTCCGGACGATTGGCCTGTCGAGGGATAATAATAAATCATTCTGGATATACTGAAATAAAGCATTGCTGTCGGCTTGTACGGGGATTTCCGTCAGGGGTTCGATAATCATTTCGCTCATGACCGATGTGGATAACATGCCCTCACAGCCGAGTACGGCGCAGGCAATGCCTCCGATGGTTATCCGGTTGATGAGAATATCCGAACTGTTGGCGCAAATCTGCCGGATGTCAGCAAGAATTTCTTCCAATGTACCGGAAATATTTCTGGATTCTTTTGTCATGCCGTTCACCTCCTGCGTTTAACATGCCCCGTTCTAAAAAAATTATACGGTTCTTTCAGGAGATTCTGAAAAAACTGTTGCATTTTGAAAAATTTTGTGGTATACTGGAAATAACCGGAATTTTTTCCGAAAATCAGAAAGGAAATGACTATGAAACATCAGTTAATTGCTCTGCTGGCAGTCGTGGCAGTATCTCTGACAGGCTGTGCAATTCTGCAAAACAAAGATGAAAATCATGTAATTGATATTGCTGAAATCGGTATTCCCGAAACAACTGAACCCCCGACAGAACCTGCTTTTCAGAAAGCGGATGTCAGCTTTGCGGCCGTAGGGGATAATCTGATTCATACCTGTGTCTATAAGACGGCTTCGGCACATGCCGCTGATGGAATCGTTTATGATTTCCATTACTGCTATGACGGAATCGCCGATAAAATCGCTAAGGCAGATTTGGCTTTCATCAATCAGGAAACACTTATCTGCAACGGAAAACTGGAGCTTTCCGGCACAAGAGTGAATTTCAATTCGCCGGTGGAGCTGGGGTATAATCTGGCAGATATGGGCTTTGATATTTTCAATATGGCAAACAGCGATGTGCTCGATAAAGGCGCGGAAGGGCTGGCATATACGCTCGATTACTGGGATGCGCTTCGGGAAGATTATCCGGATGTGACCGTTCTGGGAGCATACAGGAATCAGGCAGATATGCAGAATTATCGGATTGTCGAAAAAGATGGTCTGAAAATCGGTTTTCTGGGATATACAGAGCATACGAATGAACGCGTTCTTCCGGAAGACAGCGAAATGATAGTGCCCTACATCGGTGACAGCAGTCTGATGCAGATGCAGATTCAGGAGCTTGCACCGCAGGTGGATTGTCTGATTGTTTCCATGCACTGGGGGGCTGTCGATACCCATACTGTGGATGATTCAGTGAAAGAACTCGCACAGAAAATGATTGACTGGGGGGCAGATGTCATTCTCGGCACGGGTTCACATACCCTTCAGACGATGGAATATCTCACCAGAGCAGACGGCTCAAAAGGATTTGTATTCTATTCGCTGGGGAATGTCATTTCCGGACAGACGGATAATTTCAACATGGTCGGCGGACTCGGAGAGTTTCATATCTGCCGTGACAATGACGGCAACATCACGATTGAAGATGTCGGCCTGACTCCCGTCATCACGCATTATGAAAAGGATATGAGCAATGTCCGCACGTTCACTTATGATAATTATAAAGACAGAATGATTCAGTCACACTTTCTGCCGAACACTTCCAACGGAAGTTATAAAAAATGGAGCTGGGAAGTCATTGATACCATCGTAGAAGAAAATGTTCCCGAAGAATTCCGCCGGAATTATACCGAAAATTCCCAGAATCTCGAAACCGATTCCGAAACGGATTCCGACACCGGACACGATGACTGAAAAAAGGTTGAAAAAACCTTAAAAAATCCCAGCCTTTGTGAGAAATTTATAATTGCTGACCCGAAATTTGTATAAAACCATGATTTTGAAAAAATCACAGAAAAACCCTTTACTTTTTAAAAAAAATAGTGTATAATAGTAAATGACAGAGAGATTTCCGCGGAATGTCCGAAACAGAAAACGATTTATATCTTATGTGCAAATCTGCCAGATATTGGACAGAAAATTTGACTTATTGTCACTTTGCACAAAGGACGTATGCTGTTTTTGGCAATTTGTACAAAATGTAAGAAATTCTCTTGACTTATGTGATATTTTGTCCTATAATAACAGTAAGTAGATATGGGGCAGTCCTGTCACAGAATATAATTGGGGTGCAATCCAAACGAATTCCCTGTTATATATGCGTATATTTATTTTATCAATCTTAATTTTCCAAACAAATTAAAGGAGGAAAGACAATTATGAAAGTAAGGAAAATCGCTGCCGCAATGGCTGCCGTTTCCATGTTGGCAACAATCTCTGCTCAGAGTGTATTTGCTGCCGATTCCGTTACCGTAAGTGCCGATAAGGTGGAGGCTAAAGCAGGTTCTGAATTCACATTGGCTGTCAAGCTCTCCGGTGTTCCGGCTGCTGGCATCAGCGGTGCTGAATTTGAACTGACTTACGACGCTTCTGCTCTCACAATTACAGGTGCTTCTGCTGGTGATATTGTCAACACATCCGCTTCCGCTCAGGAAGGTTTTGACGGTGTGACTGTATTCGATGCAGATTATTCTGTAGCAGGTACTGTTACTGTTACTTATGGTGTCGCTCTTGATGACACTGCTTACTGGGTAACACAGGACGGTACTTTCCTGACACTGACCGGTAAGGTAAATGACGGTGTCGCAGATGGTACTTATGATGTTGCTATCAAGGGTATCAGCCGTGAAACTTATGAAGGTTCCGGCACACCCAATACTGAAATCTACATCGGCAACATGGCTTCTGACGGCACTATCACAAACTACAGCGTAACCGCTGCTGCTGGTGCTGTTGTTGTCGGCAGTGAACCCACTACCGCAACCCTCATGGGCGACGCTGACCTCGACGGCAGCGTGAACATCCTCGATGTTATCACAATCAACAAGGCTATACTTGGCAAGGAAGAACTTACAAAACAGGGACTGATTAACGCCGACATCAACAAGGACGGCAAGCCGGATTCTACCGATGCCCTGAACATCATGAAAGCTATTGTTGGTCTGATAACACTCGAATAACAGCTTTTAAAAATGTCCGCCAATTCTGACATCTTTTGTTGAGACATAATTCAAAAAAATTTATTTTATCCGGCAGGCGGCGACAAACGCCTGACCACCAAACAGAAAGGAATTAATTAGTTATGAAGAAGGTAATTTCTGCACTGACAGCCGCTACAATGGTAGCAAGTATGTCCGCAAGCGTAATGTCCGCATTTGCTGTTTACAATGAGAGTGACATCACTTTTTACATGAAAGCGAATCCGTCCTCCTATTATCTTACTGATGGCGACGGAATTACAAGCAAGGTAGCTCAGACAGCTAATTTCACAGTATCTGAAGACGGAAAGACCGTTACATTTGCAAGCGCAGCTGACGCTGCCGGTGCAAAAATCGCTATCGACACATACGTTTCTATGCCCACTGAAAACCCGACAATCCAGAACATTCTGGGTCTGGTAACAACTGACAGCGAAATGATTCATTTCGGTGCTGGTTATGCAAAACTGGATGCTGCTGTATCTGGTGATGAAGCCGCTACTTATACTTATGCCGGCGGTAAAGAGGCAACTATCTCTCAGTTCGTAAATACATTCGGTATTTACAAGAGAGGCAACTATGATGGCAACACCATGAATATGCAGCAGGAAGCTGTTGATGCAAGCATACTCAAGACTGGTGTAAGCGGCTATATCTGGAACTGGGCTCCGTCTCTGAGCACAACCGTAACAACTGCAACTTTCCTCGGCGATACTTCTGATGCTTTCCCGATGACTGAATTCACAATCGCTCTGGATGATGCTATCACAGCAGGTACTTACACACTTGAATTTAACGATACTATTGTAAACCAGTGGGGTGATGCTCCGTATCTGTACATCAGCGACGGCGAAACTCAGTACAAGCCTGGCAAGACAGAAGGTCTGACCATCGTTGTTGGCGGCGAAGAAGTAACAGAAACAGAAAAGGAAACCGAGAAGGAAACAGAAAAGGAAACTGAGAAGGAAACTGAGAAGGAAACAGAAAAGGAAACAGAATCTCAGCCTACTACTGAAAAGGAAGAACCGACTGTAATCGACGGCTACACCTGGAAGGTTGATGATGTAGTATTTGAAAATCCGGATGCAAGCAACGAAGACAGCTATGTTGACCTGCCTATTCTGGTTTACAATGACCTCGGTATTTCCGGTGCACAGTTACGTATCCTCATCGACGGCAAGACCCTTGATGACCCAGA
>JAFUWP010000358.1 GCA_017483405.1 Oscillospiraceae bacterium
CGGAAAAGCATGGTTCAAAGTACCGTCCGCGATTAAGTTTGAACTCAAGGGCAAACTGAACACGTATGTTTCCGGTAAGGATGTGATTCTGCACATCATCGGCATGATTGGCGTTGACGGCGCACTGTATAAATCTATGGAATTTGTCGGCGAAGGTCTGGCCTCTCTGTCTATGGCTGACCGTCTCTGCATGGCGAATATGGCTATCGAAGCAGGTGCAAAGAATGGGATTTTTGCTGTTGATGATATTACTAAAGATTATGTCAGAACGCATTCCGACCGTGAACAGGTTGTTTATGAAGCTGATGCGGATGCCGTTTATGAAAAGACTTATGTCATCGACCTGTCTGAAATCAAGCATACAGTATCTTTCCCGCATCTGCCGGAAAATACCCATACAACTGATGAAATCGAAGAAATCAAGATTCAGCAGGTGGTTATCGGCTCTTGCACTAACGGCAGACTGGAAGACTTAAAGGCCGCCGCTGAAATCATGCAGGGTAAGAAAGTCGCAAAGGGTGTGCGCTGTATCGTGATTCCGGCAACCCAGAAAATCTATCTGGAAGCGATGGAGGCCGGCTATTTAAAGACCTTTATCGAATGCGGAGCAGTCGTATCCACACCGACATGCGGCCCTTGTCTGGGCGGACACATGGGTATCTTAGCCGAAGGGGAACGCGCTGTTGCAACCACAAACAGAAACTTCCTCGGCAGAATGGGACATGTGACATCTGAAATTTATCTGGCGAGTCCGGAAGTCGCCGCCGCAAGTGCGGTTACCGGAAAAATTTCCGCTCCTGAGGAGGTTCTTTAATTATGAAATTTACAGGAAAAGTCATCAAATACGGAGATAATATTGATACAGACGTTATCATTCCGGCAAGATACCTGAATACCAGTGACCATAAGGAACTGGCCGCACACTGCATGGAAGATATTGATACGACTTTTGTTTCCAGAGTGCAGGCAGGTGACATCATGGTCGGCGGATGGAACTTCGGATGCGGTTCATCCCGTGAACATGCGCCGATTGCTATCAAGGCAAGCGGAATTTCTCTGGTTATCGCAAAGAGCTTTGCGAGAATCTTCTATAGAAATGCAATCAATATCGGCCTTGCTATCGTGGAATCCGAAAAGGCCGCCGAAGCCATTCAGGAAGGCAATACCATCACGGCTGATTTGGATAACGGCATTCTGCATAACGAAACAACCGGAGAAGATTATCAGGTTGAGCCGTTTCCGGCCTTTATTCAGACGATTATCGAAAACGGCGGTCTGGTGGAATCCATCAAGAACGGAAGTATCAAGTAATGTTCGGCGATTTACATGACAGACTGGATGAACTGGCCGTTTTCCGTGTTCTGGAAAATGATAAGATTTTCCATGCATTTCATCAGTTATTGAGAATCACGGGAGAACGCGGCATTGACTGGTGGACGAGAAAAACGGAATTTTATCGTTTTGTCTCTCTGCTGTATCAGGCGCATACGGATAACTGGACGGAATATCTCACAAAGCTGGTGCTTTCCGCGGAAACGCCCTGCACATGGTATGTTTCCAACGGCCTTGCGATTCCCGAAACTATCCGGAATTCCGCACGGCGCGAACTGCGCTATCTGTCGAAGGCGGCAGGAATTTCATCCGCCATGATGAAACAGCATTATTTCATTATGGGATACGGCGAATTTACAGGTCATGAAGGCTTACAGCCCGACTGGAATGCCGAAGAAACTGACCTTGAAACGCTCTATTTTGAACGGCTCGGCCATATCGGAAAATACGGCTTCGGAATATGGGCGGAATACAGAATGTTTCAGATGAAATTATCCGATAATACAGAAAAGGGCTATGTTCTGAAACCGGTTTCCTCTCCGGATGCGATTCAGCTCAGTGAGCTGGTCGGCTACGAACCGCAGAGAAAACAGGTCATTGACAATACAAAAGCCCTTCTGAACGGGCTGAATGCATCGAATATTCTGTTATACGGTTCGGCCGGAACGGGCAAATCCGCGACTGTCAAGGCCGTGGCGAATTCGTTCGCCGGCGAAGGCCTTCGCCTGATTGAATTATCCAAAAATGAACTGCATCTTCTTCCGGAACTGCTGGAAGAATTACATGCCAATCCGCTGAAATTTATTTTATT
Source organism: Oscillospiraceae bacterium (assembly GCA_017483405.1). Lineage (GTDB taxonomy): Bacteria > Bacillota > Clostridia > Oscillospirales > Ruminococcaceae > UBA3855. Next base: position 2,144 of record JAFUWP010000358.1, read on the forward strand.
TATTGATGATTTGAGCTTTCAGGAAAATGATGACGATTTCAGCGCGCTGAAAGCCGTTCTCGAAGGGAGCATTTCGGCACGGGCGAATAATACCGTCATCTATGCGACAAGCAACCGCCGGCACATCGTTCGGGAGACCTTCTCCCAGCGCGCCGGAGATGAAGTGCATCGGAATGATACCGTTCAGGAAACAATTTCGCTTTCGGAACGGTTCGGGATTCAGATTCTGTTCGATAAGCCAAATAAAGACTTATATCTCGAAATTGTCCAGAATCTCGCCGAGGAAGCCGGACTCCGCACGGATGCGGATGTCATCGCGCTGAAAGCCGAACAGTTCGCTATGCGCAAAAGCGGACGCTCCGCACGAGCCGCGAAACAGTTTGTCGAACAGCTCCGCTGTGCGGAATATCAGGAAGAATCATAAAGGAGTGATTTTTTTATGCTGACACTTGATAAAATTTATCATGCCAGTTATGTGCTGGAAGATGTCATCCGGCAGACGGATATTATTTATGCGCCGAAACTCTGTCCGGATGCCAACGTCTATCTCAAAACGGAAAATTTGCAGATTACAGGGTCTTTCAAGGTGCGCGGTGCTTATTATAAGATTTCTCAGCTCAGTGATGAGGAAAAGGCAAAAGGCGTTATCGCCTGTTCAGCCGGAAATCACGCGCAGGGCGTGGCACTCGCGGCAACGAAAAACGGCATCAGCTCTTTGATTTGCCTGCCGGATGGCGCGCCTATCTCGAAGGTGGAGGCGACCAAAGGCTACGGCGCAGAAGTCTGCCTTGTGCCTGGTGTCTATGATGATGCCTATCAGAAAGCACTTGAATTACAGGATGAAAAGGGCTATACGTTCATTCATCCGTTTGATGATGAAGATGTCATC
>JAFUWP010000359.1 GCA_017483405.1 Oscillospiraceae bacterium
ATATCTGTCCATCGGATGCGATGTGCAGGTAACAGAGCTGGATATTTCCCTCAACAGCGGTGAATACAGTCTGCAAGACCAAGCAACGAAATATAAAGCCATCTTCCAAGCCGCTATGGACTGGAATAAGAATCCGCAGTCTGACGGCCGTGTAACAGCCGTTTGTATCTGGGGGCCTAACGATGCGAATTCATGGCTGAAATCCGGTTCTGATGCGCTCCTCTACGATAAGAATAATAATCCGAAACTTGCCTATACCACTCTGATGAATATGGAAGTAGATGGCAGTACCGTTCCCAGCACGGGAGGAACTGTCGAACCGAATGATTTCGGATGGTATTTCGATGACGGATTCGAGGGCAGTTTGTGTGACTGGGCTGGCAGAGGTGCGGCATCGGTCAGCACGAGCGGAAGAACAGCATTTGTCGGCAGTGAAGCTCTGCTGGTGCAGGACAGAACAGCCGCTTGGAATGGTGCATATAAGACGCTGAATCCGAAAGTATTTGTTGCTGGAAATGAATATTGTTTCAGTGCGATTGTGAATTATTTCGATGGCGATGCAACAGATACCTTCTATCTGAAACTGCAATATACTGACGGAAACGGTGATACCCAGTATTCGACAGTAGCAGAAGCAACCGGAGTGAAGGGTTCATGGGTTCAGCTCTGCAATACGAATTATCAGATTCCTGCTGATGCCTCCAATATGCAGCTTTATGTAGAAACTGCGGAAACGACTAATAATTTCTATATTGATGAAGTCATCGGTGCAGTAGCCGGTACAGGCATCAAAGGGCCTGACCCTGTTCAGATTCCGGTAGATACTTCCAAGAATCAGAAGGGCGATGCCGATGGCAATAAGACAATCAATATTTTCGACCTGATGGCCGCTAAGAGAGCCGCCGCATCCGGCACATACAGCAAGGCTGTTGATGTCGATGAAAATGGTGTAGTCGATGCAGAAGACATCAAGCAGATTCAGGACTATCTGCATGGCAGAATCAAGGTGTTCACTGTTGTGGAAAAGCCTACTGTGAATGTGGATACTGCAAAGATGGAACAGCTGTTCTCATCGGTAACGCCTGTTGCAAGCTACAAGAAGGAAGGGGAAAACAATCCTCTGTATACCCAGCGTTTCGGTGCTGACCCTGGTGTAATGGAATATAACGGCCGTGTATATGTCTACATGACGGATGATACTATCGAATATGATTCCAATGGCAAGGTGCAGGAAAACGGCTACGGACTGATTAACAGAATCAACTGTATTTCTTCTGATGATATGGTGAACTGGACTGACCACGGTGCAATTCCGGTAGCTGGTTCTAACGGTATCGCGAAGTTTGCGAACAATTCTTGGGCACCTTGTGCCGCACACAAGACCATCAACGGAAAAGAAAAATTCTTCCTGTATTTCTGCAACGGCGGAAATGGTGTCTGCGTACTGACAGCAGATTCACCTACAGGCCCGTGGTCTGACCCGCTGGGCGGCCCTCTGGTAACAAGAGCCGTTCCGAACTGCGGTGATATTCCGTGGCTGTTCGACCCCGCGGTCTTTGTGGATAATGACGGTACTGGTTATCTTTGCTTTGGCGGCGGTGTTCCGGACGGGAAAACGGCAATGCCTTCTACTACCAGAGTTGTCAAGCTTTCTGATGATATGATTCATCTGGATGGTACTCCGGTGACAATCAATGCGCCTTATGTATTTGAAGATTCCGGCATCAACAGAATCGGCAACAAGTATTATTATACTTACTGCTCCAACTGGAATACAGGCGGAAATCAGTATGGATTATCCAACGCAGGCATTGAATATATGGTTGCTGATAATCCTCTCGGGCCGTACACTTATGGCGGTGAACTGTTCAAGAATCAGGGTAATTTCTTTGCCGGCATGACTGGCAACAATCATCATTCTATCGTGGAACTGAACGGCAAACTGTATCTGTTCTATCATTCCCGTCCGGTAGAAAAGGCAATGGGCATTGACGGTAACTACAGAAGTCCGCAGGTTGACCAGATTACCATGAGCGGAGATAAGATTAACTCTGTTACCGGTACGATGACAGGCATCGCCCAGCTTAAGAAAATCAATCCTTACGAAACGAATCAGGCTGAAATGATGTCCAGCCAGTCGAAGGATATATCCGTATCTGGTTTAGGTGATACGACAGTATCCGGCGGAAAGGGCAGTTGGCTGAAGGTATCCGGCGTAGACTTCTCGAACGGTGCGAAAACTCTGACAGTCAAGGCATCATCCAAGAGCGGTTCTGCCATCAAGGTTTGCACGGGTCTGACGGGCAGTGCAGTGGCTTATGCAGAAATTCCTGCCGGCGGTATGACAGAAATCACCGTTCCGGTGATAGATGCTCCGAACGGAACAACAGCATTATACTTCCTGTTCAGTGCGGATACTGTGATTGATTCATGGTCATTCTCTTAATCTTCCTATAATAATCTCAGAAAAGCGACTCTCCTGATTATCAGGGGAGTTGCTTTTGTATAAAATATATCACTTGACAGAAAAAGAAATATCAGGTATAATTTTAATAATAATGATAACGGGAAAGGAGTATTTATGAATGCATCTTTTCGGGAAGAAAAAAACAGCCGAAAAAACTGGTATTTTCAGCAGGCTGACGATATTTCTGGTTTCGGTCATGATAGTATTTACCCTGTTGTTTATCGGATTGTTCGGGAGCTTATACGTCAGTGCGAGAAATAATATCATTCAGATTCAGATGAATCATGTGCAGAGTTCATCAGCAAAAATCAGTTTTTATCTTGATACGGCCATCAATGCAGTCACATTCAGCCGGCAGAATATTTCTGTACAGCATCAGAACGGTGCATCAAAAGAACAGCTTCTGGAATCCATTGTGATTATGACAGATACGTTTATGTCCTATATTCAGGATAATATCGCCGGAATTTATGGCTATGTCTACGGAGAGTATCTGGACGGCCACGGCTGGACACCGGACGAAAGCTATCATCCGCAGAAACGCCCGTGGTATACCAAAGCGGTGCAGAATCCGGATGAGCTTGTATATGTATCGCCCTACATTGATGCCGAAAGCGGTCAGAAATGTATTACACTTTCCCAGACGCTGGAAGATGACTCCGAAAGCGTTATCGCGTTTGATTTGTCACTTGCGAGTCTTCAGGAAAAAGTCAATTCTGCCGTGCAGGAGGAAAATGTCGTATTTGCCGGAATTCTGGACAGGGAACGGAATGTGCTGATTGTCACCAGCCAGCCCGATACCCCATCGGAAGAATATCAGAAAAAAGAACGCCGGTTTCTGGAAGAAGCTCAGAAATTGCAGGAAGATTACACGGAAATCAGATACGAAGGGCATAATTATCTTGTATGTGTGCATCCGCTTACAGGCGGATGGGATTATGTTTATGTATGTGATTCTTCGGCATTGTTCCGGAATCTGAAATCTATTTATATCTCTGCGCCGTTCGAGATACTGGTCTTTATTCTGGTGATTCTGCTGGTGCTGAACCGCATCAAGGACGGACAGAAACAGTTCACCAAACTGCTGAATCTTTCCGAACGCGATGCCCTGACCGGAATCTATAACCGCGGAACGGGAGAAGCCAAAATTTCTGAAAAATTAGAGAATAAAATATCCGGCGCGTTCATGATGCTGGATGTGGATAAATTCAAATCCATCAACGATACCTACGGGCATGATACCGGAGATAAAGTCATTATCGCTGTCGCGCGGATTCTGGAAAAGGCCTCCCGAAAAGAAGATATTGTCATGCGTCTGGGCGGTGATGAATTTGTTGCCTTTCTGGATGGAGTCAGTACAAAACAGGATGCGGATGCCTTTACAGACAGATTATTCTGCCTGATAGATTCCGCTCAGATTCCGGATGCACCGGATTTGCATCTGTCCGTCAGCGGAGGCATCACTTTGTATGACGGCCGGACATGGATGAATTTTCAGAAATTATATCAGAATACAGATGAAAAAATCTATACCAGCAAGAAAATTTCCGGCAATCACATGACATTCTGAAAAAAATCCTCTGTCAGCTGTTCTGACAGAGGATTCTGTATTTTGATTTTATAAAATCGTTTCCATGCCGATTTTGTAGGGCTTCATGCCCATTGCCTGATAAAAGGCAGAGGCATCCGGATTGCATGACCATACATTCAGCGTGACATTGTAGCAGTCAATACTTCTTGCATAGTTCAGTACATACTGATATAATTCTTTTCCGATGTGTTTTCCTCTCATAAGGGCTTCGACACACAGGTCATCAATATAGAGCGTTTTTCTGTCTGTATTGATATTATCATTCTGATAGACTTTCAGAATACAGAAGACATAGCCCACCAGATTGCCGGCATCATCGAACGCGACAAATACGGGACGGGAATCATCTTTCAGAATGGCTTTCAGTTCCGGATTGGTATATTTTTTGCAGTTCGCCTTGAATAAATCCGGCCGTCCGTTATGATGCACCGAAAGCACCTGATGCAGAAGACGATTGATATTCGGAATGTCCTTGACAGCCGCTCTTGTAATTTTCATAACCGCCTCCGTCAGAGTGCCACGCCGTTGCGCTGAAGCAGTTCACGGGCAGAAACAACAGAATCAACACCATCGGGATTCTTGACAGGTGCGAATTCCTTTGTACGGTCTACTTCGTAGGAAAGGCAGCTGTTCTGGAGATGAATCATATCCAGCACAAGCGTCTCGAATTTGTAGGCATTCGGCTTTTCCGGCTTGATGAGTGTGCCGTTTTCATCAAGATAGGGAACTTTTTTATTGACTACATGAATCTGGAGTTTATCGTTCATGAGTTCGGTGAGTCTGTCAGTGCGGAACAGATAATTCAGGATGACACCGTAATTATAGGACAGTCTGCCGTCAGCTTCGCGGTTATGAATCATTTCTTCGGTCATTTCGTAATATTCCACGATAGAGGGTTTTCCGTCTTCGAGACAGAGTACGCCGACACGTTCCTGCGGGTCAGCCTTGCTGACGACTTTACTGCCGGCTTCGCATCCGGAGAGAATGGTTGCGCCGACAAAACACGG
>JAFUWP010000360.1 GCA_017483405.1 Oscillospiraceae bacterium
GGCATCCGAAATTTTCAGCGAACCGGAAACATTTCTGCCGGATTCGCCGAAAATCCGAGCGATTTTATCAGAACCAATCCGTTCAGCAGCCTGTTTCAGACAGCCTTTCAGCCGTCTTCCGCCGATGACAGGGAATCCATATTTATCATAGCTGACATCGGTATCAATGACAGACGAAAAGCCGTCACCGCTGGCAGCACATAAATCAGATTTTAACGTAATTTCCAGTTTACTCATCTGTCTTTTTCTCCTTTCCTGCGAACCATAAGTCAAAAATTACGGAAATATCAAAAAGATATTTTTTCAGTTCATCCGCTTTCTGATAAATTTCATCAAATTTTCCGTTTTTGTTGCGGGATTTGATTCTTCTGATTTCTTCTGCATAATAAGAATCGCCTTTGACAATCGCTTCACCGAGGTCTTTAATGTCTGCACGTTTCATGCCGGCAGTCATTTCACCGCATCGGATGAAATCTTTCCATGTAGATGCATATTCATAAGGACGGGCGGTATGTCCCGATTCCTGCGCGTTCCGGATTTCTTCCAGAGAATTCGTGATGCCTGCATGACAAAAATGAAAATCAATATAATTCTTGTTTTCATTTCCTTCCAGATGGGAAATCGCTTTTCCGCTTTCACAGCATTCTTCTGCAATCCGATATACATCCGCAAACGGCGCGTGACTATGGAACAAGGCCACACCTGCACAGGCAGAATTATCACTTCCGGATGTCAGCGTTTCAAAATAAACTTTCAGAATTTCCGGCACAGCATGAGCGTTGCATACAATCGTGATTTCATCACCGCCACTGATAATCGGCCGGAATAAATATTTTATCTGCTCTTTTTTGTTCCCCTCATTCGCCTGATACAGCCGTTCTAATTCCGCAGTGATGGCCTGAATCGGATTTTCTACAAAATCCTGATTGGTTTTCTGAGAAAACTCTCTCAAAGCATTGATACCGGATGTATAATCCGTTTTGTTTTCCGTAATCTTTTTGACCTTGCTGCCCATGTTGTTCCCATCAATATAGATAATCGCAAGAATACTGTCATTTCCCTTATCCGTCATATCATCGAACATTTTTTGAAATGAACCTGATTTTGTAACTTCTTTTTTATGGAACAGTTCATGATAGGCATTGAGTTTTTTCAGACTTTCCGTTGTATACTGTTTCTTATCTTCTTTTTTGATAATAGGCTGATATGTCAGTCTGTCTACCTGCGTGAACGGAAGGACATTGCACGGTGTATGATATGCTCCCAGATTTTTCTGTACGGCATTGTTCAGATACAGATTTTTTCTGTCCTGTACAAAATTATCCGTCACCAGCGCGGCAGATGCAATAATACTAACCCCGAAAGTGCGTTCAAGAATCGTTCTCGATAAGGCCTGATTGATTCTGATATATGTTTCTTTATCCTTATAGATAACACAGAGATTTCCTCCGCCTTCGTAGACAATTTCCGCATCCAGTCCGGAGCTGTTGAAATACTCCAGATAATTTTCCGGTGCTGTCTGTTTCCAGTAGGCATTGATACGGAAACCATTTTTCTTGTCTTCAAAGAAACTCATGAATAAATCTGCAAGCAGACAGGATGCGCCTGCAATTTCCTTAACCCTGTTGGTGCGGTAGATGTATTCCTGTTTGCTGCGGCAGTCATACAGGGCGAGGATATTCTGATATTCCGGCATAATTCACCGTTCCTTTCTTTTAAGAATATATTCTTATTTTACAACAAATTAACTAAAATGTCAATAGTTTTTATGACTTTTTTATCATTTCTGATATTTTTCAGGAAAATATTCCGGAAACTCTGACACTGTCGTGAGGCGCAATGTCAGAATTCCCGAAGGGAGTTATTTATTTTCATCGATGATTTCCAGAATTTGTGCGACAAAGTTTACGGTGGTGGTTAAGATAGGTACGATTTTTTTAGAATTCATGCGCTCACTTCCTTTCGTTCAGATTTTTGATTATGTATGGTCAGCAGAGAATATCATCAAAAATCACCATCATAGTATCACCTTCTTTCTGTTAATTTTAATTGAGCTTACCATCCTACTGTTACGCTGATATAAGGCATA
>JAFUWP010000361.1 GCA_017483405.1 Oscillospiraceae bacterium
AGCCGTCATCACGGAGACAATCACAATCCGCCGAGTGCCCGTGCGTTTCTTCTCGAATCCGGCAACAAACAGCATAAATGACAAGAACGCTCCCAGCATCGCCACGGGCAGATAATATTTCCCTTTCAGAATCCATGACCCGATAAACGTCAGCAACGGTATGCAGATAAAGGGTATCATCCAGCGGAGTACGTTCCGGAAGGTTCTGTTCTGAATCACAATCATGCAGATTTCTCCTAATCTAAGTCATTCCCGATTTCGCAGGTGTAAAGCCATTCGATGAAATCGCCGTCATGCAGGAGATATTCACCGCATCCGACTGAGGGCAGTTCCCCGTTGACCCGATACATCCAGCCGGATAAATCCCCGTACTGCATCTCATAAAGATACTGAATGCCGGAGATATAGTAATTACTGCCGTGTTCGACCTGAATTCCGCAGGCCTGCGCGGTTTCGGTCAGAATCTGATAAACAGTATCGCCTTCCCGAATCGGGATTTCCGTCACATCGAGAATGATGCCGTCTTCGGGGATATATTCCGACTCGAATTTTCCGGCAAGCGTATCGCATCGGATTGTGATAGTCACTGAACCGATGGCATTTTCTTTCTGAACCGGACTCTGATGATAATATTCTTCCGGAGTCTGAATTCTGATAACTATCACAATTCCGCAGGCAGTGAGCATCAGAATCCCGATAACAAGATAATTTTTCCAGTTTCTTTTTTTGATAATCCAGAAGATGACCGCCATCAGCAGGCCTCCCCCGATGATGACAGCAAAAGCGATTTTTTTCCAGACGGGGAAATTATCAGAATTATCGGGGAAATCAGGAAGTTCTGAAATTTCTGAATTCTGCGTTTCGGTGAGGGATTCCGTCACGATGACGGAAGTTTCCGTTCCCGATGTTGCGGAGGTTGTCGATGTTCCGGAAACGGATGTGCTTGTCTCCGTCTGCACGGAAGATGTTGTTTCCGTTCCGGATGATGTGCTTGTTTCCGTTCCGGATGCCGTGCTGATAACGGTTTCCGTCACGATGACGGATGTTTCTGTACTGCGGATGACTGTTGTTTCCGGAATCTCCGGATTTTCGGGATTCTGCATCACTTCCGGAATGGGTTCTTCGGGTTCGGGCGGAATGGTTTCTTCTTCGGGGAGTTCCGCCGTGCCGATGTTATCCAGAAGATACAGTGACCCCTGACCGTTCTGCATTCTCTGATATGCGATAAAGGTATAAAAAGCCTGAATCGTAGCCGTTTCATTGAATCCGCCGTCACGGGTATGCCCGAAACTGCCGTCCGGCTGACGGAAATCGAGCATTCCGGTCAGGAGCGTTGCGCCGTCCTTGATGAATCTGTCATCGGAAAAGGCATCCATGCCGAGTGCCGATAACGCTGTCACCACCTGCGCGGTGCTTTCGAGATTCTCTGTTCCAAAACTCTGATACCCTCCGTAAGAAAGCTGACGTTCGGAAAGGAAATCGAGCGCACGGTCACAAGCTTCTCTGACGGCATCATTCGACCAGTAATGCACCGCAAGTGCCTGAACCGTCATAGCCGTGACATCAATATCACCGACTGTTCCCATAATTGCCCAGCCTCCGTCATCCAGTTGCATGGATAACAATTGATTCACGGCATCCTCAGCGGAACAGCCTTCGCAGACATAGCCGTTATTCAGCAGATGCAGGCCATAAATCCAGCTCATAATCCCCTGCTGACCTATCGAATTTTCGAGAGATTCTTCGATATATGGCGAATCCGTTCCGGTGGATGCCATCGCAAGGGCATATTTCAGCCGTGAGGATGCTGAATAAATTTCAGTAGTATCAAGATAATTCTGCAAAGCCTCCCGATAAGCCGAAAAATCATAATTTCCGCTCTGGCTTAACGCGAGAATGTACCATTCGGATGTGATTCCGGCATATTCGGACAGTCCGCCGTCAATCCAGTTCTGAACGGAATCCCCTCCCGATTTGTATGCAATTATCTCCTGAATATAGCCGGAAACATCTTCGGCATGAACCGATATTCCGGCACACTGCATCACCAGAATCAGCACCGGAATCAATACGGATATGATTTTTTTCATAAATCGCCACTCCTGATTTTTTTCGTTCGCTATTTATGATTATAATCTCTTTCAGGAAATTTGTCAACTGCAAATGTTTCTGAAATATTAATGATGCGCCGGAAATCTTGACTTCCGTACCGGAATATGCTATGATAAAATCAGAAAACTGACCGGAAAGGGGTAATTTTGCTATGTTTAAAATTCTGCTCGTTGAGGATGATAAGGAACTCAATAAGACCGTCTGCACCTATCTGAATAACAACGGATACGAAACCACCGGCTGTCTGAATGCCAATGATGCTTATAATATCATGTATAATAATTTATTTGATTTGATTATCTCTGATATTATGATGCCCGTCATTGATGGTTTTGAATTCGCCCAGACCGTCCGCGAACTGAATCAGGAAATTCCGATTCTGTTCATGACCGCGAAAGATGATTTCATGTCCAAGAAAAAAGGGTATCGTATCGGGATTGATGATTATCTCGTCAAGCCGGTAGACTTAGAAGAATTAGTGTTAAAAATCGGCGCACTGCTCCGGCGAGCCAGAATCGCCAGCGAAAAGAAATTAACTATCGGGACGCTGACCCTCGATTCTGATGAACGGACTGCCCTGCTCAACGGCGAGGAAATTCCCTTGACAACACGGGAATTCAATCTGTTATTTAAATTGTTATCCTATCCGAAAAAGACGTTCACGCGTTCGCAGTTAATGGATGAATTCTGGGATTTCGAGAGCAGTTCGAGTCTCCGCGCGGTGGATGTCTACATCACGAAACTGAGAGATAAATTCTCGGAATGTCCGGATTTCGAGATTGTCACGGTTCACGGATTAGGCTATAAGGCGGTGCTGAAATGACCCCGATTCTCACCAAAGAACAGCTCAAAAGCTGGAATCTGAAACGGTTCTGGATTTTCTTCCTGCTGGTATCGTTCACGGTGACATGTTCATTTATTTTACTGCTAAGCACCATGAAATTTGATATGAATGATATTAAGCATAACTGGTATTTTATCTTAGGGAATACCTTGTTTCTGACATTCATCTTCTGGCTGGCGGACGGCATCCGGCGGAAAATCACGGTCGATAAGCCTGTCGAACAGATTACCGACAGTCTCGACCAGATTATGAAAGGCGATTTTACCGTCACGATTCCGGAAATCAAAGCCATGACCGGCTATAACGAATTCAATCCGATTATCCGGCAGTTAAACCAGATGACTAAGGAACTATCCAGCGTGGAAACCCTGAAAACAGATTTCATCTCGAACGTATCGCATGAAATCAAGACTCCGCTCGCCGTGATTCAGAATTACAGTACGATGCTCCAGAGTCCGGAGCTTTCCGATGCGCAGAGAATCGAATATGCAAAGGCTATCACGCAGGCATCCAGACGGCTGACGGAGCTCATCACGAATATTCTGAAACTGAACAAACTCGAAAAT
>JAFUWP010000362.1 GCA_017483405.1 Oscillospiraceae bacterium
TCTGGAACGCATTTCATCTGTCGAGATTAATTTCCAGAAATAGTTAGCGATAACAGCAGAAGTCGCTTCGACTGTATTCGCGCCGTAATAGCCCTGAAATTCGCCTTCGTTATTGAACATCGCCGCACCGGTGGTGATGTTGCCGAGTACGATATAGACATTTCCGGCTTTATCGGCAATGACTCTCTGCGGCATGAAGGTCAGTTCCTGAGAGAATAATTCTGACTGCGGTTTTGTGATTTCCATCTGGACATTGCAGTCATAATCGCAGACAAGAACTCTGGAATTGTTATAATCCGCGATATAGACGAAATCCGTTTCCGGCGCGACATAGATGCCTTCCGGCTGTTTGAGCGTTGTGACAGAACCGTCTTCATATTTGAATTCATCCATCACCATGACGACTTCCGTCAAATCGGAATTCGTTACGACACTGCGGTTATTTTTGGAATCCGCGATGAAAAACTGGTCATAGGCATCTCTGAAAATATCGCTCGGCTCGGAGAAGTCGCCGATACCCAAATCCTGACCGCTGACGGAGCGCGCCGCCAGATAGCCGGCCTGTGAGGGGATAGCTTCTTCCCATCTGTCGTAGTTATAGACATCATAATGTTCTTCGGCATGAGCCGTCATTCCCAGCAGGGAAGAACAAGCCAGTAATCCGGCGAGCATACAAACTGACATCTTTCTGAATTTTTTATGCATGTGTCCGCCCCCTTAATCCTTGATACCGGAATGAGCCATTGTTTCGATGACATTTTTCTGTGCCATCATGAAAATCACAATCGGCGGAACTAACATGAATACGGCGGCGGCCATTGCCACGCCGGCTCTTGCCAGTCCGGAGCTTGCTGCCTGCTGTGCGACAGTCGGCAGCGTTTTGAGCGATTCTTTATAGACCAGTGTACCGCCCTGAATGTTCCATGCCGCCTGAAATGCGAAAATAATCATGGTCATGAGAGCCGGTTTCTGGTTTGGCATAACGATTTTCCAACAGATAGTGAACATATTCGCGCCGTCTACCTTAGCGGCTTCAATCATGGCATCCGGAATGGTTGTCATAGACTGACGCATCAGGAACAGGCACATCGGAGAGGCAACGGACGGCAGAATCAGTGCCCAGTATGTGTTAATCATGCCGAGTCTTGCCATGACGATATACTGCATAATGTAGATGACATTGCTCTGATATAACAGAGAAGTGACGATAATCTTATTCATGACGTTCATGCCTGGGAGTCTGCACTTTGCGAGTACGAATGCCGCCATAGAGGCGAATACGCATTGTGCAACAGTTACGCATATCGTAACAAATACGCTGTTGAAGACATATCGCGAGAAAGGTACCCACATATCAGACATTGTCTGAAACATATCGCGGAAGTTATCAAGTGTCGGGTCGATGACATATAATTTCGGCGGAAAGACGAATAATTCATGCACCGGCTTGATGCTCATGATGATTGCCAGATAAATCGGCAGAGCCATGAACAGTCCGAGCACCGTCAGAAA
>JAFUWP010000363.1 GCA_017483405.1 Oscillospiraceae bacterium
GGCCGAGCTTGTTATGGTCGCGGAGTTTGGCATCTTCACGGCGTTTGAGTTCTTCTTCGAGCTGGGCGGCCTTCGGGAAGGATGTACCATAGATTCTGGAAAGAGATTTATTCTTTTCCGAACCTCTCCAGTATGCGCCTGTACATGACAGGAGCTTGAACGCCTTGACGGGTTCAGTTGTCATGAGGTGAGGGCCTGCACAGAGGTCAGTGAATTCGCCCTGTTTGTAGAAAGAAATCGGTTCGCCCTTTTCGGCATGTTCCTGACAGAGCTCAACTTTATAGGGTTCGTCCATGTCTTTGAGTTTCTGAAGGGCTTCTTCCGGAGAGAGCTGGAAGGCTTCGAGCGGAAGTTTTTCCTTGACGATTTTTTTCATTTCGGCTTCGATTTTTTCGAGTTCTTCGGGTTTGAACGGATGTTCGGCATCGAAATCGTAATAGAATCCGCCGTCAATGGCAGGGCCTATTGCAAGTTTTGTTTCGGGATACAGTCTCTTGACTGCCTGCGCCAGAATATGGGAAGTCGTATGCCAGAAAGCTTTTTTACCTTCGGGGTCATCGAATGTCAGGACTTCAAATGCACAGTCTTTTGTCAGGACAGTGCGCAGGTCACAGACTTCGCCATCGATGCGGACAACACATGCGGCCTTATACAGACCCATGCCGATGCCTTTGATAACTTCGGCGGCAGTAAGATTTTCTTCTACTTCGCGGACAGAGCCGTCTTTGAGTGTTAATTTCAGCATAATAAATCAATCTCCTTTTTTAATTATTATATCTTATCAGCATGTTAATGCTGGTTTGATTGTGTCAGAAATTCCTGTTCTTTCTCATGTAAAAAAGGTTCTATTATTTTTTTCACTTTTTGAAGACGAGACATTTTCTGTAGATGCAATAATAAATCCAAAGCAAAAAATATAAAAAAAGCATACAGAAAAGGTCTGAGAATTGAATAAGGAATCATATCGGCATAATATCCTATACATAAAAATAATACTGTCACATTATACATCAGAAAAATCTTGTCTAGTATTTGTATTTCTTTTCTAAATTTAACAGTTACTTTAATTTTAGTGCCTTTGCTGGTTGATTTGACATGAAATTGAAAGAAACAGAGCCAGAATTTTGGAATTTTTCCATAGATAGGATAGCCCTCTGATGATAGTTTTCCAGTATTTTCCAATGGTTCAAAGAGAATCTGCTTTATTTTTTCCGATGTAAAAATGGAATACAGAATAAAATAATTTTTCATAACCATCTCCTGTCAAATAAAAACACCCTGAAACTATAGATTTTCTATAGTTTCAGGGCGATAGTTACCGCTGTTCCACCTGAATTTCATGCATAGATATGCATCTCATTGACCGGATAACGGGGGTAAACCGCTGTGTATTAAACAGGCTCAGGAGTGGTATTCATCATCATCATTGTGAAATGCATTCCGTTTCAGCCCCGTTGCGGAATACTCTCTGTAATTTCATGGCTCTGCGCCGATGATAATGACTTCTCCGTCATCGTTTGAATCTATCATAGCACAAAAAATCGGATTTGTCAAGAGGAAATTTCAGCTTTTTCAAAATAAAATGATAAAATATTCCATTCATCTTCAATTAGTTCATATCTGTTCTGAAGGTCATAGCTTTCTGATTTATGGTCGAGAATTGTGAAAGCAGGAGGCATGATGCCTTTCAGATTTGATTCCAAATCGGAAATATTTTCAAACCGGATTTTTAAATCATCGTTATCATAATAAGTATCGTCATTGGTGAGGGTCAGAATCAGATTCTGCTGATATACTTCTTCGGTAAAATCATAAGTAAATTCATGTTCAATCTTCTTGATGTATTTCTTCGAGCGGAGAGCGTTCAGAATTTCCAGCATATCGGGAGTATCAGCGACATTCGTATACATGACAGAAGTATCAGTTTCGGGAGGGGGCAATTCTTTCTTTTCGGATGTCTGCGGTTTTATCGGATGCAGTTTCGACTTGATGAAATTTCCGATTTCAGTGAGTTCGGCATTGGTAACCTCTTTCGGGAGTCCCTGCGGATAGTCCAGAAAACTATAATCTGCGGAAACATGCTGACGGATTGTATATTCATTTTTATCCTTATCTATGATATGCAGATGAATTTTATATCCGACAACGCTCCCGAAACGGCTGTGTTCCGGATAATTCAGCAGTTCGCATTTTTTAATTTCTTCATAACAGAAATGCAGTCTTCTATTTTTGAACTGAAATTCACATTCTTTATCATCCGCCAGAAAAGTCGCTTTCAGATACTGGAAACAATAATAGAGTATCGCAGATACAGAACATATCACCCACAAACTTATGCAAAACGGTATTGCTTTATCATCAGCCACAACAAATATGACAGAAGCACATGCAAGTACAAACGTAACCAACATCACAAAGAAAAACAGATAGTTAAAATCGCTGATATATTGAAATTCTTTTTTCATGATATTCATCTCCTCAGAGCGTCCGGTTTAATCTGGATTTCAGAAAATCTTTGATTTGATTCAGTTCTGCCTGTTTGATATGATAGGAAATATGTTCGGGATATTTCTGAAATGCATAGTCAATATCCACTTTCTGCCGGATGTAATATTTCTGATAATTTTTATCCGTGATGCTTAACTTCAATTCATAGTAACTTAATTTATCGTCTTTGTCCCAATAAGGAGAAACGGCCGTTTCCACTCCGGAGATTTCCTCATACCGGAAGTGCAGAGTCTTTCCGGAAAGCGTAAAGGTGCATTCTTCGTCATTAGCTTCAAACGAGCCTTGCAGATAGTAAAGATGTGAATTCAGCAGGCGTATTGGTATTCCAACGATAAGTGCAAGCGGAAACATCCATAAATCTAAACGATAAAAAACAACACAGAGAACTGGCACAATGCCAAAAGCCGAAATGAAAAACCATGCCGTACTAATCCAGCTTTTTTCACTGATATAGCGGAATTCTATTTCCATGTCCTCATCTCCTCAGAGCAGACCTGTTTTCTGTTTCAGGAAATTTCCGATTTCGGTTAATTCTGTCTGTTTCAGTTTTTTGGAAATCTGTTCGGGATGTTGCTTTAATTCATCGTCTAAGCTCATTTCCTGCTGAATGACATATTTATGATGATTCGTTAGGATTATCAGCTTTATTTTATAGCCGATTAAACTTCCGCCTCTGCCGGTTTCCGGCAAAGTGTCGAGCATGATTCCGGTAATTTCTTCATAGCGGAAATGCAGTTCTCTTTTGGAAAGCGTAAAGGCACATGTTTCTTCATCGGCTTCAAAGCTTCCTTTCAGAGTGCTGAGATGTTTTTCCAGAACGCAGAATATGATAATAAAAATGAGAGTAACAGGAAATATCAATAAATTGAAAGTATATCGGGAAATTTCAGATGTTGCACCCAAAACAGGAAAAATCACAAAAAGAAACAGAAGCAGAAAAACAGTATTAAGATAACGGTGCGGACTGATATAGCAGAATTCTGTTTCCATAAGAATCATCCTTTCAGGTTCAGGCTTTTGTATAGCAGAGCATCAGATAGATAACGCTTGTGCAGACTGCAAACAGCAGAGATGCTCCGCCGGAAATTTTAACCGCGAGTTCGCCTTTCTGAGCATCTTTTTCATGAACTTGTTTCAGAATCAGACCCATACCGAGCGCACCGAGAATGACAGTCGGCATGATATATCTGAAATTCATCGTGCAGGTGAATTTGTAATCGGCAGACATCTTGTAGATGCTCACCATCATGACGGCATAGAAACTGAACAGAAACGCTTTCTCGATAGGCTTCATGAGATGATTTTTACGGAAACATACCAGAATCAGGCAAATCAGAGCACTGAAAGCAATCAGGACATTCAGCCAGAACAATACGAAAGAAATCTTGTTGACAAAGGGGAAATCCTTGAATGTATTTTCGTTGATATATTCGCCGAACAGAGCATTTTTCATCAGGGCGATTATCGGGTTATGCTCGTTATAGCTTCCGGCCTTATCGGCGGAATACCACTGTTCATAGACGGAGCTGAACTGATAACCGGAAAAATCCGTGATTCTGTCGATAAATTTCTCATCTCCCAGATACTGCGCAAGACTGGTGCTCATTTCCTGAACGTAATTGAACGGCACTTTCCATTTCAGATAGCTCCGCACCTGATACCATAATCCGAGCGGTGCGCACAAACAGCCGAACAGCACGAACTGTTTGAATAAGTCCTTGCCTTTGGTTTTGAAATCACGAATCAGAACAATCAGGAATACCAATGCCACCGGCGGAGCAATCAGCGCGGAGGAAAGTTTCGTCATCATGCCGAATCCGATACAGAGCGCGATATTCAGGATATTTTTCAGATTAGGGGTATCAATCCATTTCAGCGTGCAGAGGACTGCGCCCAGGATGAACACGACAGACAGAATATCATTATTGATACATCCGCCGAATAAGATAAATGTCGGATGAAAGCTAATCAGAATCAAAGGGATATATAAAGCTTTTCCGTCAAGCTTGAAATGGCGCAGAATCTTATATCCGGTAATCATGATACACATCGAATAGAAAAGGGTTAACGTCTGGATGCTTTCACGGGCTGGGTTTCTGCCGGTATTCAGGAAGGTTTCACTGATATAGACCCATAACGCGCTCAGTGCGTGATGCAGGGGAGGATGATAGAACTGTCTCCGCTCACGGACATCGAAATCCGCAAGATGATGATTCACAGCAAGATATTCGATATAAGCGGCGTGTCCGGATTCGCCCTCGAATTTGCCCATATCATGCTGACGGGTATAAACCGAAGTCCCCAGAATATAATATAATTTCAGAAAGAATCCGATACCGAGAATCAGCATCGAATTGAGCTGTCTCCGGAATTTCTGTTTATCTGCCATGCAGTAGAATCCGCAGACAAGAGCGCATCCGCCGGCGAAATGCCAGATAGCCGGATTCTTCGATTTGGAATACAGAATCAGCAGGATGAAATCTGCAATCACGGCCAGAATCCCATAGAGACAGGCTTTTTTCTTATCGAGTTTTCCAGAGCGGTGAAGATGCAGAATCACACAGGTGATTCCGCCCAGCACGAGAAGTTCTGCCAGCCATAGCATATTGTTCGGAATGTTGTCGATAGAACCCAGAAAAAACGGATTCTGAAACAGACACAGGAAAAGCATCCATAAATAAGGATGCGCGCCGAATGATTTGACTGCCTTATCAGTCAGGGTTTGAGAATTCACAAGTATCAGCCTTTCTTTAATTTAGTATAATAATGCTTATATTATATAACAGTAACATGGCTTTGTCAAGAAAGATGCCATTATTTTTCGGGAAGTTTCTGGAATTCCGTGGAAAGCATTCCCATCGCGGCGAATGTGGCAACTTCATCATCGGAAATATCTTTTCCGTGCTTTTCAAGAGGAAGTTTTCTGCCGATAATCACATGACATTCGATATTGTCAAGACCGCTTTCCATACGGATGAAGACAGTTTCTCCGCTGGGGAGTGAACCTTCCATACTGGCATGAAGGCGCATCAAGCCTTCGTTGACTTTCTCCCCATTGATGTATAATGTCACTTTGGATGCCTTTGCATTAGAGCGTTTCATAGTAATCATGATTTCATGAGAGCGATAGTTATATTTCCAGATTTCATTTTTCTTCTGGAATGGATTGGAAAAATTCATGTTAATATTCCTCCTCAGGCAGATTTCTGAAATTATCTCTATTATAGCATAGTTCCGGAGGCTTGTCAAATAATAATGCTGATTTTTAATCAAGTCTTAAAATTATTTTTCTCACAAAAAAGACTTGCCTGTTTTCTGAAAATGTGCTATAATAAATTAAAATATAAAAACACATGAAAGGGGCTGTTCAGAAATGAGCAAATTATTAATCGTAGATGATGAGGTCAATATCAGGGCTGTCGTCAGGGAATACGCTGAATTTGAAGAATATCAGGTGGATGAGGCTGAAAACGGCATGGAGGCTGTCGAGAAATGCAAGCAGAATGATTATGATTTGATTATCATGGATGTCATGATGCCGAAATTAGATGGCTATTCCGCAAGCAAGGAAATCTAGAAACATAAGAATATCCCGATTATCATGCTTTCCGCAAGGGGCGAGGAATATGATAAATTATTTGGCTTTGAAATCGGTGTGGATGATTATGTTGTCAAGCCGTTTTCTCCGAAGGAACTGATGGCGCGTGTCAAGGCGGTTCTGATGAGAAGCCGTGCCTCTGCACCTGCTCCTGCCGAACCGCAGGAGGAAAAGCGCGAAACACTCGTCTTTGAAGGGCTTGAAATCGACATGGCTGGGCGTGAAGTCTATGTGGACGGCAAAAAAGCTTCCATGACTCCGAAAGAAGATGATTTGTTATTCTATCTCGTCCGGAATAAGGGATTAGCCCTCACCCGTGATAAACTGCTCGAATCCGTATGGGGATATGATTTCTTCGGCGATGACAGAACTGTCGATACACATATCAAGATGCTCAGAAACAGCCTCGGAGAATACAGAAAATTTATTGTCACCCTCCGTGGTATGGGTTATAAATTTGATGCCAATGCAGAATAAAAATCAAGTCGAAATGACGGCAGAACAGATGGAAACATCTGCCCATAAACAGAAACCTAAAAAAGAGAAAAGCCGTCTTTCTCTGCATACCCTTCTGGCGATGGCATTTATCATCTTCATCGTGATTACATCCGGCTTGTTACTGCTCGAAGTTGTCTTTCTGGAAAAGTTCTATTATTATTTCAAGATTCAGGAAACGCAAAGTCTTGCCACCGAACTGCTGAATGCTTACGGCTCTGAAAGCTTTGAAGAAACCATGCGTTCGGTATCGTTCCGGAATCAGATATGCATTTCCGTCATCGACAGCCGGAATTATGTTCTGTATCAGAGCGATGTCATGGGAAACAGATGCCTTCTGCATGGCTGGCATAATTATCTGTTCGATATTCAGCAGGAAATCAAGGAAAGTGAAAACGGTATGATTTGCGTGGATGTCTTCGATGAGCAGATTAATATGAAAACCCTTGTGCTCGGCAGTGTTATCGGGGATGCCAGCAATCCGGACGGCTACATGATGTTCAATACCGCGCTTGAACCTGTCGGCACAACGGTGCATCTGCTGAAACGTCTGCTCCTGATGATTGCCTTATTATTATTATGTGTCGGCTTTATCATCGCGCTGATTGTCGCGAACCGTCTTTCCGTTCCGATTGTGCAGATTACCGAATCTGCGAAACGCATGGCGCATGGTCATTATGATACGGAATTCAAAGGCGGAAGGCTATAAGGAAGTGGATGAACTCGCTCAAACGCTCACCTACGCAGAACATGAAATCTCAAAAGTCGATACCATGCAGAGAGACTTAATCGTGAATGTTTCGCATGACCTGCGGACTCCGCTCACCATGCTGAAAGCTTATGCCGAAATGATTCGCGACCTGTCCGGTGATAATCCCGTCAAGAGAAATGCGCATCTGCAAGTTATCATAGAAGAAACTGACCGGCTTACCATGCTTGTCAATGATATTCTGGATTTATCGAAGCTCGAAAACGGCAGTCAGAAACTCGAACCGAGTACATTTGATGTCACAGCATGGATGACCGAAATCTGTTCGCGTTATAAAGGCGTATCGGAGCAGATGGGCTATCATCTGTCATTCACGCCGGATGAATCCAGAGAAATCACCTGCGATGCCGGAAAAATGGAGCGTGTTGTCTGCAATCTCATCAATAATGCGATTAACTATACCGGTGATGATAAACAGGTTTTCGTCCGTCAGGTCAATACGCCGACAGGAGTCAGAATCGAAGTTCGTGATACTGGCGCAGGCATCGAGGAAGATAAAATCAAGAAAATTTTCGATAAGTATTACCGGAGTGAAAACCACAAGCGCGAAGTTGTCGGAACAGGTCTTGGCCTGTCGATTGTCAAGGCAATTCTGAAACTGCATAATTACGGATACGGTGTCCGTTCCAAACTGGGAGAAGGTTCAGTTTTCTGGTTTGAAATCAA
>JAFUWP010000364.1 GCA_017483405.1 Oscillospiraceae bacterium
AACAAGATATTCCAATACGCCCGAAACAGCCTGCTATCAGCTGGGAAACTGGAAAGCATGTATGAAAAATACCGAAGATGCAGACTTAGTTCCGGAAATTATGCCGTATCTGCAAAAAATCTTCGAGAAAAGTACGTTTTCAGGACTGACTTCTGCATGTAAGGCTTTTCTGAAAGAACATCAGTTTGAAAAAGTATGGTTCTGCGGTGTGAATACCGATTGCTGTGTGCTGGCAACGATGCTCGCCTGTTATGATTTCGGGCAGGACTGCGCAGTGATAGGAGATTTATGCGCCTCTACAGTAGGAATTCCGGCGCACGAATCGGCACTCGAACTGATAAGGCATAACATGACTCCGGAACGTGTTGTGCGCTCCGATGCCCTGTGATTTTGCAGGGCATTTTTTTAGTTAACAGATATTGACGATTCCGGCGGAGTGTGCTATAATAAGATTATCGGTTATTTTGATTCGGAAAGAAGGGGAGTATATGGAAAATCAGGAAGAAATATTCCGGCCGGAACATAGAAAATCAGAACTGTCTCCGGAACAGATTGCCAAACTCGAAAAAGCAGATGCTCTGGCAAGACAGATACTCGAATATGCCCGAAATACATTGTTCATGAATCTGCGGTTTATGAAAAATGCACTCGGCCGATGCGATTTCGTCCCCTATATGGGAACGGTTTCCGCAGATGCGCTGTGCTTTTATTACAATCCGCTGTATATTCTGAAAGAATTCGAGAAAAATCAGAACCGGATTACAAGAACATATCTGCACATGGTACTGCACTGTATTTTTCAGCATCAGTTTGTGAGTCCGTATATCCGGCGGAATCTGTGGAATCTCTCATGTGATATTGCAGTGGAAAAGATGATTCAGGAACTGCATTTCGACAGTCTGGATAAATCTCCGGAAGCCAAGCAGGCTCGCGTATTGCAGAATCTGGAACAGAATGTCAAGTACATGACCGCCGAAAAGATTTATGATTATTTTACCAATCAGAATCTTTCGGATGAGGACTGCGAACAGATGCAGAAACTGTTTGAAGATGATAATCATAATGTCTGGTATGAAGGTGCTGGAGAATCTATCCTGACCGAACTCCAGAGCGGAAAGGCTTTTGCTGATAAAATGAACGGGAAAAACGGTATGCACGGCGATTCCGAACAGGATGATTTCGCCGAAAGTGAAGCCGTCCGCAAAATGTGGCAGAAACTTTCTCAGCAGATTCAGGTCGATTTGGAAACCTTCTCCCAGCAGTACGGCAAAAATGCAGGCAGTATGATGCAGAATCTTCTTGCCGTGAATCGGGAACGATGCAATTATGAGAATTTCCTTAGAAAATTCGCCGTCCGCGGTGAAGTCATGAAAGTCGATACCGATTCGTTTGATTATAATTTCTACTGTTACGGTCGCTCCGTCTATGAGGAAGTCGCTTTGATTGAACCGCTGGAATATAAAGATGTCAAGCGCATTCGGGAATTTGTCATCGCGATTGATACTTCCGGTTCAGTTGCCGGAAAAACCGTGCAGAAATTTATTCAGAAAACTTATAATATTCTCAAATCGCAGGAGAGTTTTTTCTCTAAGGTGAATATTCATATTATTCAGTGTGATACGGTCATTCAGGAAGATGTGAAAATTACATCACAGGAGGAATTCGATGAATATCTGAAACACATGACTCTGAAAGGTTTCGGCGGAACGGATTTCCGGCCGGTGTTCGGTTATGTGGATAATTTAATCAAAAAGAAAGAATTCACCAATCTGAAAGGCCTTCTGTATTTCACAGACGGATGCGGTATCTTCCCAATCCGTGAACCGGATTATAAAACCGCATTTGTCTTTGTGGATGACGGCTATAATAATTATGATGTCCCTGTATGGGCAATTCGTGTCATGCTGACAACTGATGATATTATGGAGGGGTAATCATGCCGTTTCAGATTCAGCATAGGATATTGACCGGATATACAGAAGAATCCGGCGTGACGGAAATCATCGTTCCGGAAGAAATCAAAGCAATCGGCGATGAATGCTTTCTCGATTGCAGACAGCTAGTTTCGGTGATTCTGCCGGATGGCCTGACAGAAATTCCTTATCGGGCTTTCAAGAACTGCACCAGCCTGAACAGCATCCGCATTCCGGAAACGGTCATCACAATAGGAGAAGGCGCATTTTCCGGATGCGAATCCCTCAGAGAACTGACAATTCCGCCAAATCTGGAATATATCGGCGAGTATGCCTTCTATGGTTCTGAACGCCTGATGAAATTCCGGCTGTCAGACGGGATTATCAGAGTCCGCATGAGTGATATTTATCAGAATCAGGAAGATACTGCACTCCTGAAAAAATTCCTCTGCGAGAAGAATCCTGAACAGAAAAGAAAACTCTTTTTCAAAACGGAAAATACAAAATATAAATCCGCCATGGCATGTTATCTCCTGATTTCCGGTCAGGCAGATGACGAAATCAGGAAACATGTCAGAAAAAATATCACCAGAACTACGAAATTTTATATGGACAATCGGGAAACAGAAGGCCTTCAGGAATTATTTTCTACCGGATTCATCACTAAATCCAATATAGAAAAATTACTGGAATATGCAATTGCAAACAGTTATCATGAAAGTTATCTTCTGCTTTTGGAGTATAAAGACAAGCATATCGGATTTCAGAATCCGGCAGATAAATTGAAATTATCATAAGGAGAATTGTTTTTATGAATATCAAAGACGCAAAAGAACAGATTAAAAATGCCGTGACTGCCTATCTGACCAAAGATGAACTCGGCAGATATATCATCCCTCCGCATAAGCAGAGACCTGTCTTTCTGATGGGTCCTCCTGGAATCGGAAAGACAGCCATCATGGAGCAGATTGCTTCGGAACTCGGCATCGGCCTGCTTTCCTATTCGATGACGCATCACACAAGACAATCCGCCCTCGGTCTGCCGTTAATCAAGCATACCACCTATCAGGGCAAGGAATATGACGTTTCTGAATACACTATGAGCGAAATTATCGCCTCTGTCTATGATATGATGGAAACTTCCGGCATTCAGAACGGGATTCTCTTTCTGGATGAAATCAACTGCGTTTCCGAAACGCTGACCCCTATCATGCTCCAGTTCTTGCAGTATAAGGTCTTCGGGAAACATGAAGTCCCTGCCGGATGGATTGTCGTTACTGCCGGCAACCCTCCGGAATATAATCATTCCGTCCGTGAATTCGATATTGCTACATGGGACAGACTCAAACGCGTTGACATCGAACCCGATTTCGATGCTTGGAAAGAATTCGCTTATCTCAGCGGTATGCATAATGCCATCATGACTTATCTGGAAATCAAGAAAGGCAATTTCTACAAAGTCGAAACCACTGTTGACGGCAAAAGCTTCGTTACTGCCAGAGGCTGGGACGATTTGAGCCAGATGATTCAGCTCTATGAACATCATAAACTCCTTGTCGATGAAAGACTTATCAGCCAGTACATCCAGAATAAGCATATTGCGCAGGATTTCACAGTTTATTATGATTTATATCTGAAATATAAAAGCGACTATCAGATTCAGGATATTCTTCAGGGCAGAGCCTCCGGCGAAATCAAGGCCAGAGCCAGACGCGCAAAATTCGATGAGCGTTATGCTCTGCTCGGCCTCATGCTCAATGCGGTCATGGCCGATATGCGAAAAGCTGTCGAAACAGAAGATGTTCTCGCGGAACTCCTGAAACTCCTCAAGGAGAAAAAGCCTTTACTGTCAGGAACTAAAGAAACAGCTATCGCGACACTGCATGAATTATATCTCCGCGAAAAACAGGAATATGAAAACGGTATGACCTCCAAGAGCCTTTCCCGTGAGAAACAGACTCAGCTCATCAAAATCATGTCTCTGCTCCAGAAACATGCCGAACTGGTGCAGAAATCCTTCTCGGAACAGCCGTTTGAAATCATCAAGAGAGACTTCAACCGCCGTGTTGCGGAATTCCAGCAGACTGCCCAGACTGTTTCCGATTATACAGCCAATATGTTCCGTTTCGGTGATGAAGTCTTTGCCGGCGGTCAGGAATTAACTATTCTCGTGACGGAACTCACTGTCAATCCGTACAGTGCGCGGTTCATCAGCGAATACAGAGTAGAGGAATATTTCATTCACGATAAAGAATTATTATTCCATCAGAGACAGGTTGATATTCTTACCGAAATCAAAAGTCTCGATATTAATGAATAATCTTTTCAGAAATCTGCCTGCCGGAACGGTTTCCGGCAGGCAATTTTATACAAAATTCAACAGCAAATTTCTTATTTCTTTTAATATCAAAACGCTTGACAAATACACTTGAATGTGCTATAATAATAAAGCAGTCGGAAATAAGACTGCAAAGAGAATATGCGAGCGTGCTGGAATTGGCAGACAGGCTAGCTTGAGGTGCTAGTGTTGGAAACGACGTGTGGGTTCAAGTCCCGTCGCTCGCACCAATCTCTTTTTTAATTTCATATTCTCTAAGGATGGACAGATGGCTGAGCTGGTCTAAGGCGCACGACTGGAAATCGTGTAAGCGTTAGTAGCGCTTCGAGGGTTCGAATCCCTCTCTGTCCGCTGGAAACAGCCACTTTTAAAAAATTAAAAGTGGCTGTTTTTTTATTTCTAATTTAACAGTACGACAGTTTTAAGAAAAAACCTTCCGGAATTCATCGTTCCGGAAGGTTTTTCTGTCATCTGCTTTTCTTTTCGGAAGTTTCCGGAGCGGAGACTCTCCGATTCCATGCTTCGATAGCATCCAGTTTGTTGGCATAATGTACGGTATGGCATCCGCAGACAGCACACTGTACTATCTTGGTTTGTTCCCATGATTCAGCCAGATAAGCATCATTTCCGCAGAAGGGACAGTTTTTCAGTTTAATTTCACGATTCATGTGTATCACTCCTTTTTATCTTTTTGGCCAGATAATATTATACAACATTTTACAGAAAAAGTCAATATTTTCAGAAAAATTTTTTTAATTATATTTCCGGTTTCCGGCATATAATTTTTGTTGCGGAAGGGTCAATCCGATGCTGTTCCAGAATCAGGGTATTGATTTTATCAGCGCGAATCATACCGCCGGAAGGATTTTTCACGCTCTCGATGTCGGAAACAATATCCAAATCTACAGTAGAATATTCAAAAGCCAGTGTCGTATTGATTAATTTACAGTTCTGCATGACCAGATTTTCCATATAGCAGAACCCCTGTTCGCTCTCTATGGTGCAGTTGATGAATGTGATATTTTTCGAGTTCCAGCCGATATATTTTCCGGAAAGATAAGAATCATAGACAGTGACATTTTCGCAGTTCCAGAAAGCATCTCTGCCGAGGATTTTCGCGTTGCGGATTTCAGCATTCCGGATGGAATCGAATGCATAATTCCCTTTCAGAGTCAGATAATTAATTTCCACATTCCGGCAGTTCTTCGCGAAATAATCGCCCGATGCCGTCACCTGCCGGAGCTGAACACCGTTATTTTCCCAAAGCGTTTCTTCGGCATGGGGCAGACTGACATTTTTCAGGAAAACATTATTGCATTTCCGGAAGGATTTCGGCGCACTGAACAGCGAATCCGTGACTTCAATATCGCTGGTATACCAGAATCCGGCGCGGGCATCTTCCTCGATGATGCAGTCCTGCAAACGGCATTTCTGACTGTACCAGACAGGGTATCTGCTCCGGAACGTACAGCCATATATTTCCATATTCTGACTGTGTTTGAGCGGTGATTCTCCGGTTTCAAAAATCGTATCAAAAATAAGCAGATTTTCGGCATTGTATAAGGCTCTTTCTGAATTGAAAATTCTCTGATGTACTTCATGATAAGTCATAATTAAAATTCATCTCCTGATGTTTGTGATTTTCTCAATTATAGCACGACTGGCAGAATCTGTCAAGTTTGACTTGACAGATTCCTGATTCAGAGGTATCATGAATTCTGAAAAAAATTTTTAAAAATAGCTGTCACATTCCGGATGTTTCCGGAAATGTTCTTTATGAAAGCAGAAAATTATGCATAGTTTACAGGCTTTATCACAGGGGAGGGAACACAGCATGACAGAACCGGAACTGCGTTCACTGCTCAGAACATCTAAAAAAGACGGCCATCGCGCCGTTTTCGACCAGTACAGCAATTATGTGTATGCTGTCGTCTACAGCAAACTCCGTAACTGCGCCAAGCGTGAGGATATTGATGACACTGTCAGCGATATTTTTGCCGAAATCTTTCAGAATCTCGATGCCGACAGAGAAGGCAGTCTGCAAGGCTATATCGGCATTGTCGCCAAGAGAATGGCTGTCAAGGCGTTTTACCGGCTTTCCGGAATGTCCGGCATGACCATTTCCCTCGATGAAGATACCGCGCCGGAAATCGCTTCTGAACAGAACATCGAACAGGAATATGAGAAAAAACTCATCCGCACAAAACTGCTTGAAAATATTGACAAGCTCGGCGAACCGGATGCGACCATCATCATGCAGAAATATTTCTGCCGGAAATCCGCCGGACAGATTGCCTCTATGCTTTCCATGAGTGCTTCTGCCGTCCGGAAACGCAGTGAACGTGCTGTCAAACGTCTGAAACAAATGCTTTCCGAGGAGGATTTGCTATGAAACAGAATCATGATTTAGAAGACTTATTCTCTGTACTGGAACATGCTGATGAGGAAACACTTCTGCATATTGCAGAACATTATCCCTTAGCAGATAAAAAACAGATTGAGGAGGTATTCGCCATGAGTGAAAAAAAATATCAGGCCGGAACGGATTTCACCAATCCGGCAGAGGAAGAAACTTATCAAGTACAGATTACCAGAAGTACAGGCTGGTATAAGAGCGTTATCGGAGCGGTGGCATGTCTGGCAGTCACGGTCGGCGCGGTCAGCGCGGTCGCTAATATGAAGCGCGTTCCGCCTGAACCGGATTTCTCCGTTGCCGAAAGCATCGAAACCGAAACCATTTCAGAAACCTATCCGGAAACAAAAATTTCCGAAATGTCCCGAAAATATTCCGAAACAACCGTCAAATCCGTTCAGAATACAGAAACTCCTGCTGAAACAGTGACGACTGCCGTATCGGAAACGATTCCGGCAGTTATCACGACAGCGGTACAGTCGCAGACCATTACCGAAACAACCCGAACCACCACGACACAGACCGTTCCGGAAGCCATTCAGGAAGAAGAAGTTTCCGTTCCCGAACCGGAAACCCTGTACATTCCGGAAGCTATTGCCGAAACAATTCCCGAAGCTATCGAAGAAACACAGCCTGTTCCCGAAGAAACTCAGCCGGTCGAAACTTTAATTCTTGCATCCGGCACATACTACCTGACAAAAGCGGACTATGAGTATGTTCCGGGATTCGTTGCAAAAAGCTATGACGGTCCTGAAATAGAATGCAACGGCGATGTTTCTAAACTGCCGTATGATGTTCTGTATCCGATGCTTGACGGAACAGAATCCAATAATTTCGATGTGGAATATGCACCGACATATCTTCCAGACGAAACCTATTTTTTAAGCCAGAATATGGCAGATTCTCCGAGAAAATGCCGTAGTCTTATTTATTCGGCAAATCCGAACGGCTGGAATAAAAGAACAGAATTTGCACAATTCACAAAACCGACTTATAAAGAAACACTGTTTACCCGTCAGGCAGAGGGAGAAACTTATTATCTTGCTCCGCTGGATATAATTGAAATTAATGGTCATGCGGGATGGATTGAAAATCTTTTAGGCGGATATATACTGACATGGGACGGCGGGGATTATATTATGAGAATTCAATCTTATACGCTGTCTTTGGAAGAAATCATTAAAATGGCGGAATCCGTTCAGCCTGTCCAGTAACAGAAATCAAGAGATTACCTGAAACCTTCTAACTAATACAGAAAACACCGCCGGAACGCTCCGGCGGTGCTTTTCTATACAGGAGAAAAATAATCCTAAACTTCTTTTGTTTCTATCCAGCGATAACTCTGGAATATCATCCCGATTGTAGAACCTGCAAACAGCAGAAGAAAGATTTCTGCAATCCGCTGTCCGGATAATTCGGAATAGGCATCCGAATGTGTCAGCATCGCGGAAAGCAGAAGCAGGGAAATGCTGACTGCAAACCATCCGGCAAGGACTCCGAACATCACAGTCACGGCTTTCTGACAGCGGAATCTGATAAACAGCGGAATCATCCACGAACCCAGTATCATCGAAAAGAGAATGCCTGTAACTGCAAATGCCGGAATCAGCAGAAGATAAATTTTCCAGTTGATTTCCCCCAGAATCAGTGAGGTAATCGCAGAAACTGCCATACCGCACAGACTGCATCCGATACTCGTCAGAAGTAAAAACAGATATTTACTGTTGAGATATTCTTTCCGGCTGACAGGCGTTGTTAAAGCGTACTGCATCCAGCCGGAATTCTCATCAAACTGAAATGTGACTCTTGTCAGGATGACCGCAAACAGCCCCCAGAATAATGACATCCCCAGTGAAATAAAGAACATTGCATCCGTTTGGCCTGTCACGATGCCTGTCAGAGACAGAAATGCAGTTATGAGAACAGCCGATACCAATGTGATGATTTTAATATTTTTCAGAACAGCATAATAATCTTTCAGTAATAAAGCCTTCACAATTAAAACTCCTTTCTGGCAAGCCACTGACTGCTTTTCCGGAACAGAATCAAACCTGCTGTTATCAGAATCACCAGCAAAATGCCGAGCACAACAGGAAGTCCGGCAGAAGTAACTGTCTGTTTGACAGAATCCGGAACTTTTTCCAGAATGATTCCCAGAAATCCCATCAGTCCGAATGAAACGGATACAAAACCAGAAGCTCTTACAGCAGAATACTTTATCGAAAAGGCTATCAGGCATACGCCAATCAGCCAGACAAAAACAGTACTTACTCCGGCGAGACACAGCATTTCAATCAGCAGGGAAATCTGAAATATGCCTGCCATGAGGGAAACTATCATCATGGCGAGAAAAGCTGTTATAATATAAACCAGCGTCACAAGCGCATGAAAGAGATATTTGCTTTTCAAATAGGTCATTCTGCTGATGGGTGTCGTGAATGCATACAGCGGATAATTGCTCTGTTCATCCCAGACAAGAGAGTTCATCAGCAATGCCAGCGAAAAGAAACTGCTGATTAATACAGGCACAAAAATGAATATCTGGAATCCTTCCGTAGCGGTATGACTTGCATAGACAATTAGTGCAAAGAGAAGCGGAAGAATCATCAGAAAAAATCCGGTTCTTCTGGTATTATAAAAATCTTTGAGTAATAAGCCTTTCATAACATTACAGCTCCTTTCGTTCTGTCCAGCGGAAACTCATAAAGAACATCCAGATTGTCAGAAGCAGAAGCACTCCGCCGATAGATACAGAAACCCACAAGGCGAAAGAATTCAGGCTGGAATCCGTCATAGCTGATAAAAATCCGCTGGAAATGACAATTACAGTAATCATGACAAAAGCCATTCCCATCACCATAATAATTCTTGCTTTGCTGATGTTGAATTTCATATTGAGCGAAATCACCCATGTGCCGAATATCATCGAAACCAGAAATTCAACACCGGAATAGCAGATAAGCCAGATAACATCATGCGCATTGGGAAGATAACCGTTTATCAGGGCAAATGCCAGAATCAGAATATCACCAATCAGAACTGCTCCGACTGTATTGAGAATATGAAACAGATATTTTTCCTGAATATAAGTTTTTCTTGTTATCGGCATTGTGAAAGCATATTTCATATAGCCGGATTTTTCTTCATAGGTAAACAGGGACATCATCACGTTCATGGGAAAAACCAGAAGCATTATGATAAAATAGCTGAAATCGGAAAGTGTTGTTACATGTGTATCAGAATGCACAATTCCCAGCAGAATGAAACAGGGAATCATGACTTTCATATAGCTGAAATACTGTTCTTTCAGCGTATAGAAATCATTCAGAAGCAAGCCTTTGAGTTTCATACTCTCTCCCCCTTGACATAAAGAAGCATAATTTCATCAATTTTCGCGTTATCGAACTGACAGTCTGGATAATTGCGCTCGATAGCTTTTCCCTCCGGAAGAAGCACTTCATACTGATAATCCATTTTGCGCCATACTGCGCCGTTTTCGGATTTGAGTTTCTGAAAGTCCGCTTCTCCGCATTTTGCAATGCGGTAATCATATAATAATTCGTCTTTGGATTTGGTGAATAATAATTTCCCCTCATGGATGAATGTAATATAATCAGCAATCTTTTCCAAATCGCTTGTGATATGCGAAGAAATCAGAATACTGTGTGTTTCATCCTGAATGAAATCCAGAAAAATATCAAGAAGTTCATCACGGGCGATAGGGTCAAGACCTGCGGTCGGTTCATCTAAGATTAATAACTTCGCTTGATGCGACAAAGCTACGGCAATACTTAATTTCATCTTCATGCCCTTTGAGAAATCCTTAATCTTGGATTTTTCCGGAAGATTGAATTCTTTCAGATACTGCTGATATAAATTTTCATCCCAGTTCTGATAGGTCAGTGCGCTGATACTGCCGATTTGCAGGGGAGTCAGCATTTCATGGAAATGAATCGTATCGAATACCACGCCGATTTGTTCTTTCAGTTCGGTCTGACTGCTGTCGAGCG
>JAFUWP010000365.1 GCA_017483405.1 Oscillospiraceae bacterium
TCCTGCGCGCGGAATGCACAGCTAATCATGTAGATTAGCGGATACAGGATAATAAAGCATAATCCGAACAGAATGAAGAATCTTGCAATCGGCCAGACTTTATCCATGGCTTCTTTGCGCTTGAGATACGCAATTTCTTCTTTATTCATATTGCGCATGTGAATCTGACGGATTTGTTTCTTGGAGAGACCGTTGCCGACAATGTGTTCACCTTCGCGGGCAGGTTCTTCTTTTTTCTTGAAAATAGCCAAAATTACAGTCCCTCCTTTAATCTACTTCGTAATAGATGAAATGATTCAGAATCACGGTAATCAGGCCGACTGCCGCCAGCACGATGATGAAATATACCCATGCCATCGCGGCCGCATAGCCATACTGCCAGTCTTTCTGCATATCCAGCACTCTGCCCATAACAGCGTTATCAGGAGAAGTGAAGCTGTCGATAACGGTGAATATCAAGCAGGCCAGAATCATCGGGCTGACGTAGGGGAGCGTTATCTTCCAGAAATATTCCCATGCAGTAGCACCTTCCATCTGCGCGGCCTCTTTTGCCGAAACCGGAATATTCTGCAAAGCCGCTAAGAATATCAGAATCTGAATGCCGGCATTCCACACGATGCCGAAAATATTATTGGAAACGGCTTCTACCATTTTCTGGATGTTTTCGTTAATGCCATACAGACCGATAAACTGGAATAATTCGCCCATCAGGTCAGTTGAGAACATTGTGGAAAACTGTCCGGCACTGCTCGCGCCGCTGCTGGAGATATTACCATTGATGATGCTGTATACAGGCCCTGTCGCGATGATAACCGGCAGGAAGAAAACAGCTCTCGCAAAGGTTCTGCCTTTGAATTTCTGATTCAGGATAACCGCGATAAACAGCGAAAAGATAATAATCAGCGGTGTTTTCCAGAGCGTTTCGACCAGCACATTCACGAGATATTTACTATAATTCGCATCGCCGGTGAAAACATAGATATAATTATCCAGTCCGACCCATTTACCCTGCATACCGCCTTTTTCGGGACGTACATCCATGAACGAATACATCAGGGAATTAGCCAGCGGATATAAGAACCATATCAGAGTGCCGACCATCCACAGGCCGATAAAGCCATAGCCATAGAGGGCTTTTCGTTTTTCATAAGGCATCTTGATTTGCTTTTTTTCATTTGCCATGAGAACCGCTCACGCTCCTTTCTCGGCATCTGCCAGCTTGTAGACAATGCCGTTTGCGGTGATGGATTTTTCCGCATAATCTACAACAACCTGCGTACCGTCTTCATAAGTCGTGACGGAAATATCATTTTCACGGATATAATCTGTAATGACTTTATCACTGACTTTGGAAAGCACATCTTTTGCAAGCTTGTATTCCTGCGCGGCGGTATCCGTCCAGAACGCATAGTGTGAATAATAATAGCTGTCGAGCAGAGTATCTTTCAGGTCACTTGCTTCGGCATAAATCATATCATAAGCCGGATTGCATCCTGTTGCGACTGCGGTCAGGAAGGAATCCGTACTGTCAGCACTCGCATTGATGGCCGTGCTCGAATAGGGAAGAACCCCATGCATGACAAGCTGATAGAACGGAACTTCTTCATCGAAAATATCAAAACCGCTGGAGTGCAGAGGCACATCCGAAATCTTATCCGCGTAGGGGAACGCGTAAGCGGCACAGGTATCGGCCAGCAGAGACAGGCCGGAATCCTGAATGCTCTGATAAGATGTCTGCAACGCGGTGACAGTATCATCACGGGACATGTTCTGTTTTCCGTAGTCGCCCCATACAGTAGAAGTCATCTCTCCGAGGCAGACCCCTGACAGCTTGCGCTTGACGTAGTTTGTGGCAAGTTTCTGATAAAGTTCCGTAAAGACCCCAGGGGAAAGCAGAGATTTCGTCTTGACATTGGTATTCTGTACCCCGTAGGATAAATTATAGGTCATCAGACGGGAATAAGAATTAGAAATTCGGATAGTCGTATCAGTAAACGTATAATAGCCGTTTCCGGAATCGAATGTCTTGTTATTGACAGCCGGATAAAAATCATATCCCTGTTCATCGAGATATTTCGTCAGCTTATTGAAGCTTGCCGCACCGCCGAGTGCCGCGGAAGGCTTGGACTGATAATCTACTTTTCCCGAAATGCCGTCATTAGTCCAGTTATTGTAGATGACAGACATATCATCCACACCGAGTCCGGATAATTCAGCAATAATTTTTTCGGCTTCGGAATAGCTTGTCATGGAAGTTTTCATCGTGACCGGAATGCCCAGTACTGAACGGGATTTCATCGTACCGCCGTATAAATCCAGATATAATTCAGTGGAATCGGCCTGTGCTTTCTTGGTGACATTGCCGTCATCAAGCAGATAGTTCCGATAGGTTTCGGCGATGTTCATATAACTTGCATCGGAATCCGCAATCGGATAGTATCTTAATTTGATAGTATCGGTTTTGATGTCACCGTCCTCGAATACGGTCAGATTGCCATAATCGCCGGACATGGTGTAAGTATCCGAACCGCGGAGCTGGAATGTGAAATTACAGGTATTGAAACTGCTCAGAGACTGACCGCTGACGCTGGCATTCAGGGAGACATTGCCGTCACCCTTTTCGATGATGACAGCCATCGCGTTATCTTTCTTGACGATGCCGTAGACTGGCATGAGAATTTCTTCTGTCACGGCCGGTTTTGTCGTAGGGACGTTGGTGATGTCACGGCCGTAAACTTTCTGCGAATAGCTTTTAGTCGTTTCTTTTCCGTTATTGAACCGGATGAGTGAACCGCATCCGTCCGGAATCACGAAATAGCCATCCTCATCGCCTTCGCCTGCGCCGAATGAACCTAACAGCGTGAGCTGGGTTGCAACAAGGCCTTTATCGGTCATAGTTTCTTTGATGTCATCACACTTGACGGTTACGGACATATAGTCGTTTTCGAGTTCGTAAGCGACCGGAATGGTGATACCACATTTTTCAAAATTATATGTGATGATAAGGCCTTTATCGGTTTCCTTGAAGCTTAACTTTGCGGAATTCCGTGAACGGAGATTCGTTGTGCCTCGGCTGTTGCTGTCACCGTAGGTCAGCACGACAGATGACTGTAAATCTGTGACAACTAACGGAGTCGCGGTTTCATCGCGGTTAGCGGTCGGCGGAGATGACCACCATGTGTAATTATTTTTCTTATTTTCGATACCTATCAGACCGGTATCTTCATCATAATACATCAGGAAGTTATCATTTTCGGCCACGGTCTTGACACATACGCGAACCTGTGTTTTATTGCCGTCAAGAACCGCCCAGCGGCTTCTGTCCTCGTTCTGATAGAGGGTTGTTTCTCCTGCGCTCCAGACGTTCTGCATCTCGGCGCGGACGGATTTATAATCCGTGCTGTAAAGTTCGAGAGTCTGTTCATCTTTGGTCAGGAACAGATATTCACTGTCGAGTGTGGAAACTCTGAACCGGATTTTGATAATCTTTTTC
The DNA here is from genome assembly GCA_017483405.1 of Oscillospiraceae bacterium. Lineage (GTDB taxonomy): Bacteria > Bacillota > Clostridia > Oscillospirales > Ruminococcaceae > UBA3855. The sequence goes on from JAFUWP010000365.1 coordinate 3,494, forward strand.
TGGTCGGCATCCAGCACGACAAGATAATTCCCAGCCTCGCTGAAATAGATATGCTGTTCCTTATCGCTGGCGATTTCTTCGAGTTCAGCGGCCATTTTTCCGGATTCGGCATCAATGAGGGCAAGTTCGGCATGTTTCAGATGCTTTTCCGTATCTTTGACAGCGTCTTTGAGTTCATCTTCATTTTTATATTTTTTCTGCAAATCGGCTTCGATTTTGTCTTTATAGTCATCCTCACGGAGATAGACTTCATAACCGTCTGCCGTGCCGATGGACTTCATATAAGCTTTGACTTCATCGGGAGAGGCATCGAATTCTTCTTCTTCCTCCTCAACGGAGATAGTTTCTTCCGAGAGTGCGGCATCTTCTTCAGAAACGGCTTCATCGGAAACAGCGGCATCTTCGGCGGAATCCGCATCTTCAGCGAAGACGGATGCCGAACCTGCGGAACAAATCAGTGCCATCGAGAGCAGGCAAGCCAATACACGTTTTAATTTCAGTATTTTCATGAATTTTTTCACCTACACTTTCAGACGGTATGCAATTTCGGTATAAATCGAATATGCAAAGACATACACCTGCTGGAATAACGACAGTAACAGCACCAGCAGAAACAGCATAATCAGCATGGCGCAGATAGTCAGAATAATCGCGCCGATGGTTTTCATAAACGTGTACTGATGCACGGACTTAATCGCCGAAAACAGCAGAACTCCGCTCCATAACAAGCCGATGATATGCACGGCATCAATGAAAACTGCCTCATCACGAATCAGAAAGTGTGATAAAAATACTTCAATATAGATACTGGCGACATAAGGAATCAGCGCGTAAGCACTGTAGATGAAGATATTTTTCATCGTGCCTTCGCCTTCCAGCAGAGTGCAGATAGACCAGTTTCCGACTACCCATGTACAGAATAATATAATCGTCTGTACGATATAGGGGATGATATTGAACATTTTATCGGCTTCGGCATAGAACTGAAAGCCGTATAATCTGTTATAGAAAATCGAGGCAACGAACCAGAGCAGGATAATCACGATGGAATATTTCATAGAACCGGCTTTTTTCCAGCGCATATCCTCGAAGCCTTCCATCGGATGGGTGACTGCATGTTTGACCCATTGCTTATTGGTTAAATCCATCATAAGGCTTATCCCTCCTCCTCTCGTTTGCGTTCATCGGTACGGGTAATATCATATTCCAGATTCGGCTTGTAATGCTTTTTGAGATACCATTTCAGGGCGAAACCTGCAATCACGAGCAGAATCACGACAGCGACAACCGCGCGGATGTGTTCGGTCAGCCATTCGGAACGATACCCTTCAAAAGCTCTGTTATAGCGATAGGGAGAATCGGCTAATTTAGCGTACTTCATAGAGCCTGCATAATCGCCGTCCACCAGCAGAGCCGCCGAGATTCCGAGAAATGCTCTGCGATAGTTGCCGTCATATTGCAGAACCTGATACCACGGTTCGAGAGCTTCTTCATAATAGCCGCCGTTATACAGAACAGTTGCTTCATGAACAATTTTTCCGAAATCAGTTTCTTCAAATACGGTCACTGTATTTTTTCTGGTATCGAGCACCAGAATGTTATTGCCGATGGATTCCACCGCGGTGACTTCCGTGAAACCGCCGAGCTGTTCGGAGGAACTTCCGAAGATGAACAATAAATTACCTTCTTCATCATACTGGAAAACACGGCCGGAAGTCAAATCCAGACAGTTGATATTTCCGTCATCGGAGATTTCAATATCACAAATCATAGACTGATAATTCTTGTTTGTATTGCTGTCGTAAACGGCTTCGACATCGCCCCATGATGTTTCGAGACTGGAAAAGAGGTTAGTTCCTGCCGGATTCAGCTTCTTGACGGTATCTTTTTTCTGAGATGTAGACTGCGTACAGGTATAGATAAAGCCTTCGTCA
>JAFUWP010000366.1 GCA_017483405.1 Oscillospiraceae bacterium
GCAAGATTTCTGCATTCCTCACCGTGGTCGATATACATTATCTCGCCGGTTTCGGGATAAAAGCAAATGCTCACACCCCAACCGCCCAGCTCACCGATAACAATACATTCAGCAGGCACATCAAAAGATTTTTCATCATCAGGGATGATAAAATTATCAGGGGCATAAAAAACAGCCGTAGATGCAATATCTGAACTTTTGGAGAAATAAAGCCATTCTTTATAAGAATCGGGTATTTTGATATTGTGTTCAGTTTCCCATAATAGTATTTCTTCGTTTGATATGGGCTTTTCAAATTGAAATGCGCTTTCCCCGAACATTTCAGCAAGTTTGTTACTCAGTTCAATAATGGCCTTGATACGTTCTGTAAGGCTGTTATCAGGTATTTCCGGAAAATACATATACTGCTCCTTTATGATTATGATAAATCAGAACCCAATGAATTAACTTGTAAGAATATCGGCAAGATATTCTAAAACCTCATCGAAATCCTGAAAAGAAATGCATTCTTCTTCGATGCCTTCTAAATCCTGATATTCGTAGAAAAGAAAAATATTTTTTTCGGGATAATAACAAATATGTTCAGAATCTTTATAACCAATTATGATTAGTTCTTTCGGAACTGAATGTTCAGAAAAATCATAGCCGATTTGAAATCCGGATGAATTAACACCATACAGATTGATACTTCCTCCGGATAAGGATGCTCCATCTGAAAGAGCTAAAAATTTCTTATAAGATTCAGGGATTTTGATGCCTTTAGTTTTTTCAAATCGAAGTATATCTTCTTTCCGAGCAGGCGGAAAAAATTCCGACCTGTTAAAATCTTCATCTATCTGTTTAAGAATATCAATATATTTTTGCATGAACAACACTCCCTAAATAATTCAGAAATCAGTCATACCATTCCGCACTGTAATCAACAGGAACATAGCCGTCATCAAAATGACCGCTGAATTTTGCTTTTTTTCTGTATTTTCTTCTGAAATCGGAATTATCAAGTATTTTGCTGATAGAATCTTTATTCAGACAGGTTTTATAAAATACATCCGGATTTCCGATTGAAACCGCGTTGCACCAGTCCTGCCATTCCAGCATGATTTGATTTTTTTCATAGTCATTGACAGGGGTCAGATAGTATTCATCAATATAGTCATCTTTGGCACTATCGAAAATTCTTTCATAGATACATGCTGTTTTATTAAAGTAAGCCAGTCCCAGCAATGGCCGGCCGTCATACCAATTATGAATTGTGATAACTTTTTCCATGTTACTGCTCCTGTTAAGTTCTGATTTATTCTCCGTAAAAACAATCATCAAACAGCTCGCCATCAAGGGAATAGATGCACCAGTATGTGGCAAAGCGCATAGTTTTGCCTTTGAGAAAACAATCAACAGTTACTTTAATATAATCAAAGCTTAAATCACTGGAAACGCAAAACGAATAGCCATATAATTCCGCGCGGATGGAATTCCTGTCAATAAGTCCATAGCTTTTACTTTCTTCTTTGGTTAGTTCATCAGTAAGATAAGTATCATAGGTTTCCCAGAAATTTTCAAATGTCTGATTAATTAAATCATATTTTTTGATTATATTATCTAATTCTTGTCGCATAATACCTCCGGAAATTCTGATTTATCAGTTTTCAGAAGATAACAATTTCTGTTTCAGGGCGATGAAGTCATAGATATTGCAGATACCATCCTGATTTATATCAGCGAACTGAGACTGTGTCTTTGTGAGAGAGCCTTTCTGCTGAAGATAGTTCTGCATCAGAAGGAGGTCATCCGTATTGATGAGCGTATCAGAATTGATGTCGCCGAGCACATCAGAATCCCTGATTTCGAGTATCAGTTTCTGACTGTCTACAGAATAGCCGTTCGCATAAGCAGAAGCATAAACAATATACGTTCCGGCGGTATTGAAAGCCGTCTGATAGGAATAGGCATCATTACTTCTGGTAACAGGCGCACTCCCGATGATGGCATTTTCCCTCATGACGCGGAACACGAAGAAATCAGCCTTATCGGAAGTCAGATTGAAAGAAACCTGTTCTCCGGTATGAAAGACAGTTCTGCCGTTCTGAGCGGAAATATCGCACCAGTGGGGGATTTCATCAGGGAAAGTAATATCGAATTCGACAGGAGTGCTGTCGATTGTTCCGTAAGTATTATAGGCAGTAACATAGACACTGTAGTGCCCTGTCTGGTCGAACATCTGCGTATAGGTGTTGCCGTCCTCGATTTTGGGAGTGGAAATGCGTGTACCGTTGCAGTCGATGCCGAGATAATAACAATCAGCATAATCGGCACTGAAACTGAATGTGACATTTTCTGTAATATCGAAAACAGTTCTGGGACTTTCGATGGAGATGCTTGCGGTAGATGGCTTTTGAATATATTCTTCCGTAAAGAATAAATTTGCTTCTTTGACGCGTCTGTTATAGAGACCTTTATTATAAGTACCGCCTGCATAGACGATATAACTGCTGTACTGTGTACGGGCGGCGGAGGCAGTCAATTCGCCGCGGAGATATTTTGTCAGCGGACAGTTATAGATTCTGTTGAGTCCGCCGCCGCAGTTATAGGCGAGACTGGTGAGGGCATCGAACTGATTCTGATTGATTTCCAGACCTTTTGTCTGATTCTTGACTTTGAGGGCGTAATTGGTATTGATACCGGACTGCATAGCAGTTCTGGCTTTTTCTTTGGTAGTGGAATGCAATCCAGATTTATGGGGCTGTACAGAAGAACAAGTGCATTTTGTACCGTATCCGATGGAAGACTGTGAATAATCCCAGTAACAAGTAGCACTGTAGCCTTCCAGAGAACAGATAAAATCTAAACCGTTCTGACTGATATTCAAATCTGCGGAAGTAGTAGCTTTTACGGGAAGTGGATTCTGCGCGTTCAGAAATCCTGCCGAACAAATTGCAAATGCGGTGAAAATGCCTGTAAACAGGGGTTTGTATCTCATAAATAAAAAAACTCCTTCTTTGTATTTTATCTTATTTATTATACAATAACAGCCGGAATCCGTCAAGTCGTTTCCTGAAAAAGTTAAAAAAAGTTTACAGAATCCGGAAAAGCTTGTATTCGCCGGAGTGATATGCTATAATGAATTTAATTAAAATTCAGGGGAGGAAATCATCATGATAAAGAAATGGATGAAAATCATCCTGATGTCGATGAGTATCTGTTATCTGACGGGATGTGCATCAACGACAGCGGAACAGGAAACAATCACATCCGAAGTGCCGGAACAGCGTACATCGGAAGAAGTTCCCGAAACGGTATCACTTACCGAGGAAATATTTTCCGATGATGCAGATGGCTTTGCACTGTATGAAGATTATGCTTCTTTTGCAGAAGCATTTCAGAAACAGCATCCGGATGCCTATCTGTATCAGATTCCGGAAGAATGCGGATATAAAGTGCTTGATATTGTAGTATGCGATTCCAATTACAGAATCAACTTTGAAGATACTGAAGATAACAGCGGATTTTTCTTGGAAATTGATTTTGTGCAGTCATATCCGTCAATAGAAGCCTTCTGCGATGAGTTTAACCGTTCTGTTATCACAGAGGACAATCAGTTCAATATTGAAACAGACCACTGTTTGTTTGAGGATTATGCTGACGGCGGAACGATGATTTATGGCATCACCAGAGAAGAAAATATCGCCTTTGCGCTCGGCGGAGGCAAAATCCGCGAGGATGCTCACGAAATCCTGAAAGAACGCTGGCAGAATCTGAATCTGTAATCACAAAGAACAATCCCCCGAAATTCTGTTTCGGGGGATGTTCCGTAAAGATGGAAGATATTCAAAAATCTTGTTAAGGTTCTAAATCAAACAGCTGATGATAGAAATCAGCATAGTCTTTTCTGTCTTCTTTGGTGAAAGCAATCGCGGAAGACGGATGCAGATTCATCTTGCCGGTCAGGAGGTACTGAATATCATAGCCCCATTTCAGCCCTTCTTCTGTTTTGAGTTTGAGGGTATAATCTTCATAGAATTTCAGGATGGGAGTGAGGTTATATTTCGGATTCTTGAGGAAACCGAGCAGAAGTTCCATTGCGCAGTTACCTGCACCGCGTCCCATACTGCCGACTGTCGCATCAAGGAAACTTGCACCCATAGAACAGCTTTCTACCGTATTGGCAAAAGCCATCTGCTGATTGTTATGTGCATGAATGCCGACCTGTTTTCCGGCGGGTTCCATGAAGCTCAGATATGTCTTAGTCAGTTCCTGAATCTGTTCTGGGAACAGCGAACCATAGCTGTCTACAATATAAACGGCCTTGATAGGAGAATCTGCCAGAAGTTTCAGAGCTTCTTCAATATCTTCTGTTTTGGCTTTGGAAATCGCCATGATATTGCAGGTCGTTTCGTAGCCGAGGCTGTCAGCATATTCAATCATCTCGATAGCGGCAGGCATGGTATTGATGTAAGTTGCCACGCGAACCATATCGAGAACGCTTTCGCTCTTAGGGAGCAAATCTCTCTGGAGATTGGTTCTGCCGACATCGGCCATGACGGAAAGTTTCAGGTCAGTATCGTTATTGCCGACAATACGGCGGAGATTTTCTTCTTTGCAGAATTTCCAGTCGCCGAAATCTTCTGTTTTGAAGACATCGGTATCAGCGAGATAACCCATTTCCATATAATCCACACCGGCGCGGAGATTTGCCAGATAGAGAGCTTTTACAAAATCGTCACTAAAGAAGAAGTTATTCACAAGACCGCCATCGCGGATAGTTGCATCAAAAACTTTGATGTCGGGTCTGTAAGTCATTAAATTACCTTTGCGTTCCATTGTTGATTCCTCCGGATTTGATATTTCAATTTAGCTGTTTAAAGCGTTTAAGCTTTAAATCACTATAGTAAATGATAGCACTTTTTGAGATAAAAATCAAGTGTTTTTTGAAAAAAATTTATTTTTGTGAATTCTAAACAAAAAACAGCCCGTATTTCAGGACTGTTTTTTGACTTGTCATGCAAGAATATCATAAATCATTTCGGAATTCTTGATGATGACTAACTCTTTTTCATGATTTCTGTCATCCACGATTTTCAGAATCAGAGGAGTATTATCACTGGAACTTTGCAGAATGGCGCGGATGCTGTCATACATCACGCGGAACAAATCTTTCTGCTGATTCCATTTATCGCCGTCTATGTCTTTGTTTTCGATTTTTTCGCCTAATCCGTCATACCATGCGGAGATGATATAAGCCTGTTCGGATTCAGAATAGGAGGCCTGTGCATTTTTTCCGCTTTCGGCGAACTGCTGATTGAGGGCATCTACAGTAGATTTTCTGAAATCATCAGGAGATTTTTCCTCCATGATGTCATAGATAATCTGATTATCCTGAACGGAGAGAATTTTTTTCTCATGATTTCTGTCATCCACAAAATTCAGAATTACGCCGGATTTGGAATCCAGTTCCTGAAACATATTATAATAAACGCCGTAATTCTGGAGTGCTGTATTCTGAACATCAGACCAGCCTTCGCTGAAACTGTTGAATTTATCGCAGATTTCGCCGAATCCGTCTTCCCAAGTGGAGATAATATAAGCCTGCTGGGAATCATCATAACGGATTTCGGAAAGAATTTCTCGGTCTTTAAAAGCATCTGTGACAATCTGAACAATGCCGTCATGAGAAAGCATACCATCCATCTGGATAGTTTCAGATTCTGAAACAGAATTTGTTTCTGATTCTGTTATTTCCGGAACAGTTTCAGTTTCTGTTGTTTCCGGAATGGTTTCGCTTTCTGTTTCGGGTTCTGTTTCCGTGAGCGGTTCTGTCTGTGCCTGTGTGACAGGAGCAGTTTCCGCAGAGGGAGCAGTATCTTGTGTTTTTCCGCATCCGGAAAGTGCCGTCAGGAGGCTGACGGCCAGTAAAGCAACTATTTTTTTCTTCATCATAAATCCCTAATTCTTCTTTCTGAAATTTGATTACGCAATGCCGAATGCCACGGCAATGATAATTGAAATCACAAACGAGATGACAATATTTCCTGCAAATTGCAGATAATACTTGAAAATATTCCATCCTTTGCGGTTTCTGGAAACATCCGGTTCATCCGGTTTTGTACCGCCGAGCACTATAGGTGAGATGATAGACAGGAAAAGCCCTCCCGTGAAAGGTAACAGAGCTGCATCAGAATGCGAATCCACTTCTATCATCAGGATAAAAATAATCGTCAGGATGGATAAGATAATGTGACAAGTATGATATTTCTTTTTCCATTTCCGGAAAGCTGGTTCATCAAAGGGAAGACTCGGCGGAAAATTCTGCCCCTGCTGAACCGGAATATTCCGTTCAGGAATCCGCGGAGGCTGATTCTGTTCTATGATAATATCAGAATCGCAGAAATCACAATGGACTATTTTGGTATTTGCTGTAAAATTCAGGGATGCACCGCAGTGCGGGCAGACAGAATCCCGTAAAGTTGTCATGATTATCGTCCTCCGTTACCAAACGCGATAATTCTTGCTTACGAAATAAACAAGCGGTGAAAGGCGCAAATCTTCAATTTTGATATTCTCATCACGCATTGCACGGGACATGGTTTCAAACTTACCGCTGATACGGAGCAGATTTTCTACTTCTTCACGGCTCGGCTGATGTTTCCGGAGATATTGTTCAGCGGCATCGGCCATATAGCCGTAACTTCTGACCTGCGATTTCTTGAGTTCATATTCCGGCTTGCCGTAATCGAACACCGGAATCAGGGAATCATTATCGCGATAATTCACAACGGACTGCGATACGATTTCCGGCAGAAATGCGATTAATTCAACAGCTATCGAATAATCCGGACAGAATTTTGCAATTTCCTGAAATGTCTTGTTTCGGGAGGCTTCATCAGCAATATCCGTCATCTTATCCAGCGCGAGAAAAGCCAAATCACCGACATTCTGCTTTGTGAACGGACATGGCTCATAAGTTTCGGTATCCTGAATCAGTACGATGAATAATTTATTGATGCTGACCTGTCTGTCCGTTCTGGAAAGAAGTTCCTGATATAACAAATCCGTCAAATCCGGATAGACAATGCCGTTGATTCTGGCTTCGCAGAACTGTTTTTCACCCATATCCGCAGAGAATAGCTTAATCCAGTACACGCGCTTTGTTCCGAGATATTCCGGAATTTTATCCTTTACGATTTCCCACGGGTCGAGATGTTTCCCCTTGCCTTTATGCAGGACAAGATGCTGTTCCGGCACATGGAATTTATATTTTTTTCCGATGATTTCAGAAGTTATCGTTTCGGAATCCGGATTGTCCAGCGAATACAGAACGGATTTCAGAACGCTTTCACTGAATTCGGCAGTACAGGCTTTCATGGCATCTTCGAGGGAATCGCCGAGGCTGGCGCAGGATTCGACAAGTTCTTCATCGAACCAGTCATGTTTCAGGATAAAAATCAGCTGGGCACTGAAACGGTTTTCACGGCGATGAATCTGACCGAACTCCAGAGCGACATGGAGAGCCTGACCGGTATAATGGAGGGTATTGCCTTCCAGCGATGCGCCGGCGCAGTGTTCCGAAATCAGATGAAGCAAACTTTTTCTCTGTTCTTCTGGTGATAATGTATCGAAATCGGGCATGATTTGCACTCCTTTATGTTGAAAATATTACTATTTCAGTATAACACAAATTCAGAACTCTGTCAATAGAAAAATCCCCTGCTTTCGGGGCAGGGGACTGATAAATTATTCTGTAAAGCTTGTGATTAAGCCGACAATGTATTTCATGATTTTGAGGGATTCTTCGGAATCGGGCTTGCCGTTGCCGTTGAAGTCGATAGCTTTGAGCTGGGTTTCGGAGAGTTCTTCCTTGCCGAGAATGGCTTTATTGAGCGTGATAACGTCCAGAATGTCGATTGAGCCGGAGTTGTCAGCATCGCCGGGAAGGAGTTCTGTTGTTTCCGGTGCTGTTCCAAGAGATTCAAAATGATAGCCGTATTTTTCAGCATAAGCCTGTGCTGTGGAATTGTCATAGCCATAGATTGTTTTGCTGTCGTTTTTGTATTTCTGAGTTTCTTGGTCTATATTTGCTCTGCTTCCTGACAGTGTTTCAACAGCATCAAAAATGACACAGTCCTTGCTGCGGATATAGATTTCTTTCAAGGGTTGTCTCCCAAATGCCCCTTCATTGATTTCTTCCACACTTTCCGGAATATCAATAGAATGCAGCTTGCCAAAGCCTAATTCAGCAAAAAATGCTTCTTTTTCGATAATTTTCACGCTGTCCGGAATCGTGACATCGGCAAGATTCCGGCAGCCATAAAATGCATTTTGGGGGATAATCTCCACACCGTCCGGAATAGTGAGAGCAGTAAGATTACGGCAGCCATAAAATGCATAGTCAGCAATAAATGTTGTGCCTTCTCTGAACGTAATTTCTGAATTTTCAGGAAAGTTATCTCTGTAGGACAGAACACCATTGCCAAAATAAATAACACCGTCATCAGGATTTTCCTGTAATTCTTCTTTGGTGAACAGTTCCTTTTCTCTATCCAGCCACGGTGTATTTGCAAAAGCATTCTGCCCGATACTGGTAATATGTGATACATCACCAAAAGTTTCTTCAAAGCTGATTTCCTGCCATTCTCGCTGCTTTTTTCCGTCCACTTCTGAATAGATTCCGATTTTTCCTAAATAGGAATAAGAACCACCGATAACACCAGCAAAGGCATTTTCTCCGATTCTCGTAATGGTGGGGGAAAATCTGACAGTACTCATGCCGCAGCCCTGAAATGTATTTGCTTTAATTTCACTGATATTGGCATTGATGACAAAATTCAGGTCACCATCTGACAGATAGTGGTGGTCAAAGCTGTTGTTCAGTCTTCCGCAGTCGGTAAATGCCCCTTCGCCGAGTTCCGTTACACTTTCCGGAATGGTAATTGTTCCGGCAAAATAAGATTTTCCACTGTCGTTTTCGTCTTTGAATGTTTCAGAATCAATGATTTCCAGATGTTCCGGAATATGGCAGTGATGAGGGTAGTCTTTCAGTGCTTTGCCGACATTCATCAGATTTTCATCATTGGAATAGCCGTTTTCATCTTCTTCATGTTCTTTTTCGAGTTCTTCAATCACAGAAGCATCAAAATCAGATTCATAGTAAATAAATGAGGAATTTGTCTGTAGCCGTGTAATGACATTGGAATCTGAAAGAATCAGCCATGTAGCATTTTTTAAAGAGACTTCTTTAATCGGAATTGCTTCAGCCTTTCCGTCACCATTAATATCATACCAGACAGATTCAGGCAGCATTAACAGATTTGATGTATCTGCTCCGACATAGGGCATATCGCTTTGTACACTGGCATAATATTCATTGTTTTCGGTTTTATAGATTGTATACTCA
>JAFUWP010000367.1 GCA_017483405.1 Oscillospiraceae bacterium
TGGCCGGAAAATTCCTATTTTTTATACACCGCATGGCTATAGTTTTCTGATGCAGGATGAAAACAGAATAAAGCGGACTCTTTATAAGTGCATTGAAAAGGTATCTGCTATGCGTACATGTGTTACTATTTCCTGTAGTAAGGGCGAACATGAAGAAACGCTGGCTTTAACTCAAAATGCTGTATATGTAAATAATGGTATTAATATCGCACAGCTTAATCATACACTCAGTAAGCTCCATCAAGTAGAGGGACAAAAAGAACATGCGGTATTTACACTTGGGAGAATCTGCTATCAGAAAAATCCGGAACTGTTTAATCAGATTGCTTTGCAGTTTCCGAAGATACGTTTTATCTGGATTGGAGACGGTGAACTGCGCAGTTCTTTGACTGCCGATAATATCGAAGTGACTGGCTGGTTGGAACGCCATAAAGCACTGGAAAAAGCACAGGAAGCGGATATGTTTATGTTAACTTCTCTATGGGAAGGCCTGCCCATTTCCCTTCTTGAAGCAATGTATATGAAAAAAATATGCATTGTCAGCAATGTCATCGGCAATAAAGATGTCATCCGCAATGGTTATAATGGGTTTGTCTGCCAAAATGTACAGGATTTTTGTCAGGCAATCAAATCTGTACTGTCTTCTGATACGCAAGAGCTGACCCAACATGCTTATCATGATATTTTAAATATATATAACACTGATGTGATGTCAGCAGCATATAACAAAATTTATCAGAAAGCGATTAAGGAGAAGAAAATATGAAAAAAGTAGCGGTGGTTTCCTGTTATTTTCAGAATAATTACGGTAGTATGCTTCAGGCACTCGCAACACAGGAATTTTTAAACTTGCAGAAAATTCCAAACGAAACAATTAATATTGACGGCTTTAAAAAAGAAATTCATGATGCAAAATTAAAGTATTTCAAAAGCCGCATTTTTTCTGCTGATGTCATCAAGGATAAGCTTGGATTTGTCCGGCTGACTGCGGCAAAAAAACTGAACCGTAAACTTGGAAAGAATATTGCTCTGCGCCATCAAAAATTTGATGCATTTTCTGCAAAGAGATTTCATCTTTCCAAAACATACGCATCAAAAGCAGAGTTGGGAAAGCAGAGTGAAAATTATTCTGCTTTTCTTGTCGGCAGTGACCAGCTCTGGCTGCCTTCTAACATTGCAGCAGATTATTATACACTGAACTATGTTCCCGAGCATGTCAGAAAAATTGCGTATGCTACCAGTTTCGGTGTGGCATCCTTGCCGGAAAAGCAGGCCGAAATGGCCAAAAAATTCCTCCCCAGAATTGATTTTCTGTCCGTGAGAGAAAAAACAGGCCAGAAGTTAATTAAAGAACTTACCGGTCTTGAGGCGCGGCTGGTCTGTGACCCTACTCTCATCCTCACTCGTATGGAATGGGCAAGCCTGATAGAAAACAAAAGACTGATTCAGGAAAAATATATTTTCTGTTATTTTCTCGGAAACAATCAGCTTTCCCGTGAATGTGCAAAATTACTTCGTGAAAAGACAGGTTACAAGATTGTAGCACTTCAGCAAATGGATATGTATATCAGGAGCGATGAAAATTTTGCCGATTTTGCACCTTATGAGACTGACCCTGCTGATTTTGTCAATCTTATCCGCCATGCTTCATTTGTCTGCACTGACTCTTTTCATGGTACAGTATTTTCACTGATTCATCACAAGCGATTTTTTTCTTTCCGGAGATTTGTGAAGAACTCAACAATGTCTACCAATAACCGCCTTGATTCTTTGCTGAGTATTCTCGGCCTTGAAAACAGAATCATCAATGAACCGGCTGATTTCAAAACAGCACTTTCTTCCCAGATAGATTATGAAGCTGTAGAAGAAAAGCTGAACGACTTCAGAAAAGATTCCATCACTTTTTTAAAAGAATCGTTAGAAGGGTTAGAATAAATTATGATTACAATTTCCAGAAAAGAGGAATGCTGTGGATGTTCTGCCTGTGTAAATATCTGTCACCGGCAGGCACTCCGGATGGAGCGTGACAGTGAAGGTTTTTTATATCCGAAAACAGATGCGTCACTCTGCAACAACTGCGGCCTGTGTCAGCAGGTCTGTCCTGTCCTGAATCGGGCAAAGCAGACAGAAGACAAACTGCAAAAAGCCTATCTGGTGCAGCATCGTGATAAAAGAATTCTGGCCGAAAGTACATCCGGCGGAGCATTTACGCCGATTGCAGAATATGTCATTGCACATGGCGGAGTGGTCTTCGGCGTTACATTCAACGAACAATTCAAAGTTGTGCATGTATCAGCACAGGACAATGCAGAGCTGGCACAGTTCCGCAACAGCAAATATGTACAGAGCGACCCCAGTGATACGTTTCGTCAGGTAAAAGCGTTTCTTCAGAAAGGCCGGCTTGTCTGCTTCAGCGGAACGCCCTGTCAGATACATGGTCTGAAAAATTATCTGATGAAGGATTACGAAAATTTGATTCTGGTAGATGTTGTCTGCCGTGCAGTTCCCTCCCCTGGAGTATGGGAAAAATACTTTCTCTGGGAAAACGAAAAAAGTAAGATAACATCTGTCCGTTTCCGTGATAAAACACTCGGCTATCAGTATTCTACAATGGAGATTAAGACAAAAACAGGACAAATCCGGCGGGGCGGCATTGAATCTCAGCCGTGGCTTAGAATGTTCTTTTCCGGAATGATTATCCGGCCATCCTGTACAGAATGCCGTTTCCGAAACAGCGAAACACGCGTTTCTGACTTTACCATCTGGGATTGCTTTAATATCTATAAGCTGGATAAGCGTTTTCCGGAAGACAGCGGCACAACCAGAATGTTAGTTCACACCAGAAAAGGCCTGCATCTTTTGAAAGAAATCCGAAAACAGATTCATCTTCAGGAAATTTCCTATGCGGATGCCGTAGCCGGTGTAAAAGAACTGACGGAATCTCCCGTTTTTCATGAAAAAAGAGCGGAATTCTTCCGCGATTTTGCTGTAATGGATATGGGGCAGCTTCTGGAATGTTATTTCCCTGAAACATGGAAAGTGCGTCTCAAAAAGAATGCACGCCTTGCCCTGAACAAATGCGGATTGGATAAACTTCTCAAGCATATACTGGGCAAAGGATAAGAGGTGAAATCATGGAAGAGGAAATCATCAGCATTATTGTTCCGGTTTACAAAGTACCGGAATCTTATCTTCGCACCTGTATTGAAAGTATCCTGAAACAGACTTATCAGGCACTGGAAATTTTTCTCGTGGATGACGGCTCGCCGGATTCCTGCGGAGCAATCTGTGATGAATATGCCGGAAAAGACTCCAGAATACAGGTTATCCATAAACAGAACGGCGGATTATCCGCAGCCAGAAATACAGGTGCTAAAGCAGCTACCGGCAAATGGCTGATGTTCGTTGACGGAGATGACTGGATTGATGCAGATATGTGTCAAATTATGCTGACAGAAGCTGTCAGACAGGACTGTCAGATTGTATTGTGCGGAATGGTAAAAGAATATACCCATAATTCTGTTCCCTATTCTTACTACATTCCTGAAAAAAAATATTCCGGTCAGGAATGCAGATGGCTTCAGGAACAGCTTCTTCATTTCAACGGCAATATTGCAACTGCTTACTGCAAACTGATTCGCAGAGATGTGCTGGAAATGCATCAGATTTATCATGATGAATTTCTTAGACAGGGTGCAGAGGGGCTGGAATTCAATCTTCGGCTGTTTGAAAAA
>JAFUWP010000368.1 GCA_017483405.1 Oscillospiraceae bacterium
CCTGCACCGGCATTCGGCTGCTGATAAATCTTAGAACCGATTTCCATGAGAGCTTTCTGGAGTTCATCCATTTTGGTCTTCATGGCAGCGGTATCATTGGCATCAATTGCGCTCTGGAGTTCATCCTTCTTTGCACGGATTGCGCTCTGGTCATCGGCAGAAACCTTGTCACCGAGTTCCTTGAGTGTGCCTTCTGTCTGGAGAACCATATTTTCTGCGCTGTTCTTGGTATCGACTTCTTCACGGCGTTTCTTGTCTTCTTCGGCATACTGTTCAGCTTCCTTGACAGCTCTGTCGATGTCGTCTTTGGACATGTTGGTAGATGCCGTGATAGAGATATTCTGTTCCTTGCCAGTGCCTTGGTCCTTTGCGGTAACGTGAACGATACCGTTTCTGTCAATATCGAAAGTTACTTCGATACGCGGAACACCTCTCATCGCCGGAGCGATGCCATCCAGACGGAACGTACCGAGCTGTTTGTTATCTCTTGCGAACTGACGTTCACCCTGAAGGACGTTAATATCAACAGCAGGCTGATTGTCAGCATAAGTGGAGAATACTTCGGACTTCTTAGTCGGGATAGTTGTATTTCTGGGAATCATGACAGTGCATACACCGCCGGCTGTTTCGATACCGAGAGACAGCGGAGTCACATCCAGCAGCATCAGACCTTCCTTAACATCGCCGCCGAGCACACCGCCCTGCAATGCCGCACCGAGTGCAACGCATTCATCAGGATTAATGCCCTTGAACGGGTCTTTGCCGATGAGTTTCTTAACAGCATCCTGTACAGCCGGAATTCTGGAAGAACCGCCGACCATCAGAACTTTATCCAAATCGGATGCGCTCAGACCGCTGTCGGAAAGTGCCTGACGAACGGGTTCCATCGTAGCCTGTACAAGGTCAGAAGTCAGTTCATTGAACTTTGCCTGTGTCAGAGTCAGATTCAGATGCTTCGGGCCTGTTGCATCAGCAGTGATGAACGGCAGATTGATGTTAGTTGTCGGAGTTGCAGACAGTTCAATCTTAGCGGCTTCGGCAGCATCTTTGAGTCTCTGCATCACCATTCTGTCCTGAGAGAGGTCAATACCCTGTTCGTTCTTGAATTCTGTTACCATCCAGTCGATGATTCTCTGGTCGAAGTCATCGCCGCCGAGGCGGTTATTGCCGGCAGTAGCCACTACCTGCTGGAAACCTTCGCCCATCTCGATGATAGAAACGTCAAACGTACCACCGCCGAGGTCATAAACCATAACTTTCTGGTCTTCTTCCTTGTCGATGCCATAGGACAGAGCAGCGGCAGTCGGTTCGTTGATGATTCTCTTGACTACCAGACCGGCAATCTGACCGGCATCCTTAGTAGCCTGACGCTGGGCATCTGTAAAGTAAGCCGGTACAGTGATAACAGCTTCGTTAACGGTTTCGCCGAGATAAGCTTCTGCATCAGCCTTGAGCTTCTGGAGAATCATGGCAGAAATTTCCTGCGGAGTATACTTCTTGCCGTCAATATCTACTTTATAATTAGAACCCATGTGACGCTTGATGGAAGAAATTGTCTTGTCAGGATTGGTGATAGCCTGATTCTTGGCAACTTTACCAACCAGACGCTCGCCTGTCTTGGAGAATGCCACAACAGACGGAGTAGTTCTTGCACCTTCTGCATTTGCGATAACAACAGCGTTACCGCCTTCTACAACTGCTACACAGGAGTTTGTTGTACCTAAGTCGATACCGATAATTTTTCCCATAATAAAAACGCTTCCCTTCAACAAAAATGCTTTATTTTTTTGAAAAAATCAAAAAATCAAAAATTAGCTGGCTACTGCCACCATAGCCGGACGGATTAACCGTTCGCCGAGCATATAGCCTTTCTGGAACACTTCGCAGACGGTATTTTCCGGAAATTCCTCTGTCGCTTCTTCGCGCTTGATAGCCTGATGAATATTCGGGTCAAACGGCTTGCCGAGCGCATCGATAACAGAAACATTCTGCTTTTCGAGCAGGCCTTCCAGCTGTTCCAGAATCATCTTCATGCCTTTGTGATATTCTTCATCACTGCACGGAGCATCAATCGCTCTCTCAAAATTATCAATTACAGGGAGCAGAAGTTCGATGCTTTTGGCAGTGGCATCGCCGAACAGAGCAAGTTTTTCCTTTTCTGTTCTGCGCCGGAAGTTCTCATAATCGGCCAGCAGACGGATATATCTGTCTTTTTCGGCCTCCAGCTCATCAGAACCCTCGATTTCGTCAAGTTCGCTTTCGGCGTTTTCGAGTTCTTCCTGTGCTTCTTCCGTGCTGACTTCTTCTTTTTCCTGATTTTCAATATCAGTCATGGGGGTCACCCTCTTTCTTTATGTGTCCATCATCCAGAGACGGTTCAGGGGGCTCTGAAATCAGGTCGGTAATTTTTTGTGAGAAATACTCAATATAAGGAATCACTTTAGCATAATCCAGCCTCATAGGGCCGATGATGCCAAGAGAACCGACATTTTTTCCGCCTTTGCGGTATTTGGAGACAATCATGCTGGAATTGCCGATGACGAAACTGCTCTTGTCTTCCCGAAACATGACCTTGATTCCGCTGAATGAGTCGTCCAGCAGTCTGGAGAGTTCGTCTTTATGTTCAATAAACCTGACGATTTCCATTTTATCCAAATCCTGATAGGAGAACAAATTCTTTTCGCCTTTAAATAACAACGCATGTTGTCTCAAATCTCTGGAAAGTTCGCAGATTCCCTGCACCAGAGGAGACATCGCCATCATATAGGCACTCATAGCGGCGGTCAGATTTTCCATCAGCTCATCTGACAAATCCGAAACGGAGATACCCTCCAGATTTTCGGACAAATATCCGGAAAACCAGCTAAGCTGTTCGTTTGTCAAATCAAATTCCAGCCGACAGGCCTTGTTTTTGATACTGCCTGCTGAGGTAATCAGAAGAATGACATAGACTCTTTTTCCTGTAGGAATGACTTCTACTTTAGAAATCACGGAGAACTGCGGAGAAAAATCCGAAACCACCGCCGCACACTGTGTTAATTCTGCAAGTGCGGTCGTTGCGTTCTGAATGAGCAGTTCTTCTGTTGCAGAGCCGTGAATGGCAAGCATATTGTCAAGTCTTTGTTTTTCTTCCTGTGACATGCCCGGCGGACTCATAAGCTGTTCAATATACAGTCGGTAGCCACTGACAGTAGGAATTCTTCCTGCCGAAGTATGTGGCTGTTCCAGATAGCCCAGTTGCTCCAGTGCGGCCATATCGTTCCGTACAGTTGCCGCAGAAACATTAATTTCCGGCAGAGCAGCAAGTATCTTTGAGCCGACCGGCTCGCCGGTTCTGACATATTCTTCCACCACGGCAGCCAAGATTTTCAGCTTCCGTTCGTTCATGTTTTGCTTCACACACCTTACATCAGAATTGCTGTATTCTGGAACTTTAGCACTCTCACTCTTTGAGTGCTAAGTTTAGTGTACCACGATTTCGGAAAAATGTCAAGTATCTTTATAATTTTCAGCATTTTTGATAAATTCGGCGTTTTTAATTCTGATATTTTATACAAAAAATGCCCCTACTGAGAACGAGCAGAGGCATCTGTTTTTCCAAATCAGTTTACGATAGTACGTTCTGTTTCTTTGTCGAAAAGGTGAATTCTGTTCGGGTCGAGGCCGACTTTGATAGTATCGCCAGGACGGGCAGTAGAGCTGGGCTGTACTCTTGCAGTGATGGAGTTGCCAGCACACTTCAGATACAGATATGTTTCTGCACCCATCATTTCGGTGATTTCTACGTCAGCATCTACGATACCGGTCTGAGCAGTTGCCAGATAAGCAGGTTCATCATGAACGCTTTCCGGACGGATGCCGAGGCAGACTTCGCGGTCAACATACTTCGCCAAATCCGGAACGAGCTTGGATTCTGGCACTAAGATAGTATATTTTGTACCTCTTGCATCTTTGGTATCTTCAGAACCGAATTCTACATAGTATCTGTTATATTCATCTTTTCTGAGATAAGCATCAATAAAGTTCATCTGCGGAGAGCCTAAGAATCCGGCAACGAACTTATTGACAGGGGACTCGTAAAGCACCTGAGGTGTATCCACCTGCTGGATGAAACCGTCCTTCATAACTACGATACGGTCGCCCATGGTCATAGCATCTGTCTGGTCATGTGTTACATAGATAAAAGTAGTACCGAGCTTTTTATGCAGTTTAGAAATTTCGGTTCTCATCTGCGCACGGAGTTTTGCGTCCAAGTTGGAAAGCGGTTCGTCAAGAAGGAATACTTTCGGAGAACGCACGATAGCACGGCCGAGCGCAACACGCTGACGCTGACCGCCGGACATCGCCTTCGGCTTTCTGTCGAGCAGATGGGACAGGTCGAGGATTTTAGCAGCTTCTTCTACTTTTCTTGCGATTTCGTCCTTCGGAACTTTACGCAGTTTCAGACCAAATGCCATATTATCAAATACAGTCATGTGCGGATAGAGCGCATAGTTCTGGAATACCATCGCAATATCTCTGTCTTTCGGTGCAATATCGTTTACGAGTCTGTCACCGATATACAGTTCGCCTTCGGAGATTTCCTCCAGACCTGCAATCATACGAAGTGTGGTAGACTTTCCGCAACCGGAAGGGCCTACCAGAATAATGAATTCTTTGTCTCTGATTTCGAGGTTTACGTCAGTTACGGCAACAAATCCGCCAGGATACTTCTTGTAAATACCTCTAAGTGATAAACCAGCCATTTATTCCAGTCCTCCATTTACTAAAAAGATTTTTTTCAGACCATGCCGCTTATATGTAGTATTGAAAAAATACAGAATGATACCCGTGCAAAGTCTGTCTATTATTATTGTACCAAATTCTGAAAAATTTTTCAAGTCGCTGAATGACTAAACTTAATGCCTGTCATTTATCAAATATGACGAAAATGCCAACATAATTTGTTCACACATCGCGGAAAAAGATTCAGCTTTCAACATTTTCAAAATATCTTTGTGGAAAACTTCCAAATGCCCTCCGGAAGGCAAATCGGGGGCTAAAACGAGACTTCCGACCGCCACCCGATGCAGATGTTCGACATGATTGCCGAGCGATGCGAACATACGTTTCACCTGATGATACTTCCCCTCATGCAGACAGACCAGACACCTCTTTTCAGAAATCTGCCTTGCCTGTACGGGGAGACAGGCCGTTCCGTCAGAAAGCGTGATGCCATCCGCAAGGGATTGCAGATAGCTTTCCTCAAAAGGCCTTGCAAGTGTGACAAGATAATATTTCGGAACGTGATGTTTCGGAGAAAGCATCTGATGTGCAAGTTCTCCGTCATCCGTCACCAGCACAAGGCCGGTGCTGTCGATGTCGAGCCTTCCGGCCGGAAACATATCCTTCCGGCGGAGTTCTTCGGGAACAAGTTCCAGCACGGTTTTATGCTGTTTGTCCTCCGTAGCGCAGATATAGCCCTCCGGCTTGTTGAGTATCAGATAGATATGCTCTCCGCCGTGGATTTTCTTTCCGCCGAGGGTGATTTCCTGCATCTCCGGATTGATTTTCTGTTTCGGGTCGGTGATGATGATGCCATCCGCACGGACTGCGCCTTTTTTCAGAAGTGCCTTGACTTCGTTTCTGGAATATTTCGTTCTGTCCGCTAAAAATTTATCCAATCTGATTTCTGCCATAATATGCACTTCCTGTTCATGATTCTTTCATAGAATATTCTGTATCGCTATCAATCAGAGAAAGCATAATCTCCGCAAACTGCGGGTCGAACTGCGTTCCCCTGCCCTTTACGATTTCCTCCCTGACAACCTGCTGAGGCAGAGTGTCCCGATAACTTCTTTTGGAAGTCATCGCATCATAAGCATCTGCGACAGCGATAATTCTGGCGATTTCAGGAATTTCCTCACCTTTGAGGCCTTCCGGATAGCCTCTGCCGTCATAGCGTTCATGATGATAATGTGCGCCGATGCTCAGGCTCGGATTTTTGGTGATTTTCCGGAGAATCTGATTGCCGATTACCGGATGTGTCTTGATGATTGCATATTCTTCATCCGTCAGCTTGCTGTCCTTATTGATGATGCCTTCCGGAATGCCGATTTTCCCGACATCATGGAGCAGTCCGGCAAGATAGATATTCTGCCGTTCCTTTTCATCCTTTCCGGCGCGTTCTGCAATCATCTCGGAATACTGCGCCACTCTGGAAGAATGTCCGTGAGTATATTTATCTTTTGCTTCGATGGCTTCGGCGAGTGCGTAGGATGTTTCCTGCATCATGGAGCGCATAGTTTCCTGTTCTTCCCGAAGGAGAGCATTTTCACGCTGATTTGCAAGGATAATCTTCCGGTTTGTATTTCTGACTTCAAACACGCGGAGCATAATCACCAGCCCGACAATTGTCAGATTGATAAGCGGTGTTCCTACCATAGAAAGCTGAATGCAGGCCGCGGCTGTCGGCAGAGTCGGGACAAGCATCAGCGCATAGGCTAATTTTCTGTCATATTTTTTTCGATACTGAAAAATCATCGTAAACTGCAATATCCAAATCATAACAGGAATCGCATAAGAAATCACATAAAATTTTTCTCTGTGATAGTGATTGGCATCATCAAACGTATAGTAAAGCCCTGTAAACTGCGAAACAATCACCAGCGTTTCCCCGATGAATGCCAGCACTTCTCCGGCTTTGAGCCGTTTCGGAACGGAAACCATCTTCACTTCATTCAGATAGAAATTTATCAGATACCGGTTAAATACATGCACGATAAAAACTGACATGAAAAATACCATAAACTTACAGATTCTCAATATCCAGAATGCGCGTTCTCCCTCGGCATCCCTGAACAGATATACCTGATAATCTGATAACAATAACAATACCGAACTGATTTCCATGAAAAAAAGAATATGTTTCTTTGGCTTTTCTATTTTCGAGAAAAGTCCG